>JBAXRC010000066.1:0-8325 GCA_037131415.1 bacterium
TGCATTGTCTTCTGGAGGGCGAGGCTTGCCGAGCCGCGTGGGGGCGCCTTCCGTCATCCTCCTCCACGGCGTCACCGGAAGCGGGAAGACGGAAGTGTATCTCCAGGCTATTTCCCATGCCCTTGAAAAAGGGCTTGGAGCAATTGTGCTTGTTCCTGAAATCGCCCTCACCCCTCAGACGATCGAGCGGTTCAGGGGCCGGTTTGGCGACATCATTGCCGTTCTCCACAGCCATCTTTCCGATGGTGAGCGACATGACGAGTGGCACCGGATCCGAGAAGGACAGGCGAGGATCGTCATTGGCGCCCGTTCGGCCGTTTTTGCCCCGGTCAGGAATCTGGGCCTGATTGTGGTGGATGAGGAACACGAGCACACCTACAAACAGGAGGAGGCGCCCCGCTACCATGCCCGTGATGTCGCTGTGATGCGGGGACATATGGAAGGATGTGCCGTGGTTCTAGGCTCGGCCACCCCTGCGCTGGAATCCTTCCGAAACGCGAAAATCGGGAAATACCGGCTGGTCGAGATGTTGCACCGGGTGGATCACCGGGCCATGCCGCACATGCGGATTGTGGATATGCGGATCGAGGCCGAGCGCACGGGCAAAGTCTCGATTTTCTCAAGTGATCTCGTTGAGGCTGTCAAAAAACGGCTGAGCAAGGCCGAGCAGGTGATCCTGTTCCTGAATCGCCGCGGCTTCGCTTCCTCCCTGGTCTGCTCAAAATGCGGATTCGTCTCAAAATGCAATGATTGCAGTGTTGCGCAAACATACCACCGGCAGGACGAGACCCTGAAGTGCCACATTTGCGGGCTATCCCAGCGTGTTCCCGAGCGTTGCCCTGGCTGCCAGGATCCGGCATTTAAATTCTCGGGAATCGGGACCCAGCGGGTGGAAATAGCGGTGGCGAAGATCTTTCCCGGCGCCCGGGTTGTCAGGATGGATGCGGATGCCACGCGGGGCAAGGATTCCCATCGCCGCATTCTCGGGGAGTTCAAGACCGGAAAAATCGACATCCTGGTGGGGACCCAGATGATTGCAAAAGGCCTTGATTTCCCGAATGTCACGTTGATTGGTGTTCTGAATGCCGACTTGAGCCTGCACATGCCTGATTTCCGGGCAGGCGAGCGTACTTTTCAGCTTCTGACTCAGGTGGCGGGTCGTGCCGGGCGCGGGGAAATCCCCGGCGAGGTGATTGTTCAGACCTTTTCCCCTTTCCATCAGGCCATTCAGGCGGCCCGCCGCCTCGATTATGATGGATTCTGCGATCAGGAGAATGAATTCAGGAAAGAACTTGGGTATCCACCCTTCGGCCACTTGATTTGTGTTGGCATACGGGGGACGGATCAGGCCAAGGTGATTCGGGCGGCTGACGAATTCGCCAGGCTCCTGGGGCCCCTTTTGCCTCCGCAGGTCGTGGTGACAGGCCCCGCGCCAGCTCCTTTGGAGAAGGCCAAGGGACAGTTCCGGCACCAGATCATCCTCCGGGCTCAAACGGCAAAGGCCATGTCCGGTCCCTTAAGGGCGGCGGTGCGGGAATTCCGGTGGCCAAACGGGATCAATGTGACGATTGACGTTGATGCTGTGTCGCTGATGTAGGGAGTCCTGGTTCCCTCTTATTTTTCATTTTCCAGAATTTCGACCATGGCGCGGGCTACGGCGGGATCGAACTGGGTGCCGGCGCAACGGGTGATTTCAGCGATGGCCTGGGCCTTCGAGAAGGCTTCCCGATAAGGCCGGTTGGATGTCATGGCATCATAGGTGTCCGCCACTTGAATGATCCTGGCCCAGAAGGGAATATGCTCACCCGTCAGACCGGCGGGATAGCCCTGGCCATCGAACCGCTCGTGATGATGGCAGACAGCGGGGAGGATATCGTTCAGGAAATTGAGCGGGCGCAGGATGTTCTGTCCCTCCACCGGGTGTTTCTTGATCAGTTCGAATTCGGCCGGCTCAAGCTTCGTCTTTTTCTGGAGCACGGCTTCCGGAACTCCGATTTTGCCGATGTCATGAAGGATTCCCGCGATTCGTATCCGTTCAACATGGGCATGGGAAAGTCCCATCATTGTGGCCAGATGCTCCGATACTTCCGCGACACGCTCGGAATGCCCCTTGGTGTAGGGATCCTTGGCTTCCACGGCCAGCGCCAGGGATTGAACCGCCTGGAGGTTCAGCTTCTTGATGTAGTTCCCGTCAATGGCGTCCATTTGCAGGAATCGCAGGTTGGTCTGGCCGACCCGGATCACATCCTGATGGGCGAGCCTCATGAATTTAATGGATTTCCCGTTGACCGTGGTGCCGTTCCGGCTGCCGAGGTCCTCGACGTAGTAGAAATTATGGACGACCAGGACACGGGCATGTTTTCCGGAGAGGTAATGGTCGTTGATAGGGAGGTCGGCCTCCTTGGCCCGGCCAATGACGATCTGGGGCGAATCCAGTGAAAAAGGAGGAGTCCGGGCATTGTCCTTGAACTGAAGGATGGCCCTGTGTTTTTCCTCGATCGGAATCTCGCCCATGCCTCGTGAGAGGGTCATGGTCATTTCACTTTCGGGTATGTCATTATCCATGGGAAGAGATATATACCCTGCGAATTTTATCGTCAACGTGCAAAAGGTTGATCGGGTAAGGAGCCCGTTACAGGGGGGGGGGCGTCCCCGTGGCCTTGTGCCACGGGTCGCAAAAATGTCCGGTTCCCGCCAGGCAAGGAGGCGGGGCACCCCCTATAACTCCACTACTTGATCCGCTCTCGCAGTTCCTTGAGTTTTCCCGCCTGATCCGATAGTCTCTGCACCCTTATGACAACTTCTCAGAAAGTGGCGCTGGTCGTTGGCGGAAGCCGGGGGATCGGGCGGGCGATTGCGCTGAAACTGGCCCAATCCGGATTCGATATCTGGCTGACCTATCATCAGAACCAGACGGCGGCGGATGAGGTCAAGGCGGCCATTGAGGCGATGGGGCGGGCCTGTGACCTGCTGAAGTTCGATGTCGGTGACCATGATGCCGCCAAGGCGGCCCTGGCGGAGAAAGCCGACAGGCGCGCACCGGATGCCGTGGTGTTCAATGCCGGGATCGCACGTGACAATCTGTTCGTCTGGATGACCAAAGCCGAGTGGGATGCGGTGATCAACACCAATCTCAACGGATTCTACAATGTCATCCATCCCGTGATTTTTCCCATGCTCCGCGAGAAGCGGGGGCGTATTGTGGTCATTTCCTCCACCTCCGGCCAGATCGGCCAGACGGGGCAGGTGAACTATTCAGCCTCGAAAGCCGGCTTGATCGGGGCCGTGAAAGCCCTGGCCCGCGAGGTGGGGAAGAAGAACATTTTCGTTAATGTTGTTGCCCCCGGCGTGGTGGAGACCGAGATGGTGGCCCATTTGCCAAAGGAGCAGATCCTCCCGTTGATTCCACTCGGCAAGTTCGGCCGGGTCGAGGATGTGGCTTCGATCGTCAATTACCTCTGCGCCGAGGAGGCGATGTATATCCATGGACAGGTGATCGGGGTGAATGGGGGACTGGCAATTTGATCGCGGAATCAAGACTATGAAGGTTACTTTTGTATACCCTAAATTCAACAAGTTCCTCGACAGTCACCCCGGACTGAAGGATGAGTTGACGGGCTATTTCCTGGGGAGCTTCACGACTCCGCCATCGCTGGGGATTCCCATCCTGGCATCGCTGACTCCCCCGGAAGTGGAAATCGAATTTGTCGACGACAACAGCGGGGATCCGCTGCGCCCCGAGGCGGAGACGGACCTGGTGGCGATCAACTGTTTCACGCCCCAGGCCACGCGGGCTTTCGAGATTGCGGATATCTATCGCGCCCACGGCCGGAAAGTGATCATGGGCGGCATGTTCCCGAGTTTCCGGGTGGAGGAGTGCCTGCAACATGCCGATTCGGTGAACACGGGGGAAGGCGAGCCGACCTGGCTGCAGATCCTTCGGGACGCGGCGGCCGGCACGCTTCAGCCCGTTTACAAGGGAGGCTCCCGCTTCGATCTTTCAAAAATGAAACCGCCCCGGCGCGATATTTTCTACAGTCGCAGTCATTACGACTGGGATGAGGATCTGGTTCAACTCACCCGTGGCTGCCCTTTCTCGTGTGCCATGTGCGTGTTGCCGGCACACATGGGAACCCATATCCGGTTCAGGCCAATCCCGCAGGTCGTCGAGGAGATCCGTGCGTTGCGTTTCGAGAATGTGTATCTGGCCGATGATACGCTCTTTCTGGAGAATCGCCGCATCCGGGCGTATACGATTGAATTGCTCCAGGCGCTCCAGGGCCTTGGCAAGCGCTACTTCGTCTCTTCCACGCTGGCGCTCAACCGGGATCCGGCCTTGATGAATCTGATGGGAAAGGCGGGCGTTGCCAATTTCTACTGCACCATGAATGTGGATCCCGTCTCCAAGGCGGCGATTGCCGGCAGGGGACCGGAACGCCGGTTGCTGGCCGACCTGGTGAAGCAACTGGAGGATCAGGGGATCCGCTTTTTCGCTTCCTTCGCGGTCGGGCGCGACTGGGACGATGCCTCGATCGGGGACCGTATCCTGGAACTTTCAGCTGAAACCGGTATCCGCACGGCGGAGTTCTTTCTCTTTACCCCTTATCCCGGCGGGTTGCACTGGGATCGCATGGAGAGCCAGAAGCGGATTATTGACCGCAACTGGAGTCACTACAACGGTGCGCATGTGGTGTTCCGTCCGGAGTTGATGAGCCCGGACAAGCTGCTGGAACAATTTCTGGGGGTCTGGAAAGGGTTCTACCGTCAACAGGCAACCCTGTCCCGGTTTGAGCCGTCGACGTGGCGGGATGGCGCGCAAGTCGTGGGCAAGCCGCTGGACCGGCAGGGGGTTGTAGGTCAATCCGCCATTGTCGGCATGGGGGTTCTGAGCCCGATCGGCAATGACTGTGCGGCTATGCTGGATTCGCTGAAAAAGGGCCGGCACGGGCTTGGACCGATTACCCGTTTTGATGCGTCATCGTTTCGCACGTCGGTCGGCGGCGAGGTCCGCGGGGCGGAGGTGCCTCCCCTGGTCAGTGCCGCAGAAGTCGCCCTGTATGGGGATATCTACCTGGCCTGGGCTGTTTCCGCGGCACGAGTTGCCTTGCGCGATGCCGGCTGTCTTTCCCCGGACGGGCATGCCACCGAGCCGATGGCCCTGGTCCTGGCCACCTGCAATGGGGGACTGATTTTCGCCGAGGAGGAGTACCGCTGGCTGAACGGGCGTTCGACGCATCACTTCAGTCCTCTCGACAATTTAAGGATCCAGTACTATGGGTTCGCCAAGGCGATGGCCTATGCGTTGGGCCTTCGTGGCGAAACCTGGGTGGTGTCAACGGCGTGTTCGACCAGCACCGCCGCCATCGGGTTGGCTAATGACTTGATCCGGCGCGGGGAATGGAAGCGCGTTCTTGTGGGCGGGGCCGATTCGCTCTGTATCTCGAACATGGCCGGTTTTGATGCCCTGAAGGCGACCGCCCCCGGACGAACCGCGCCTTTTTCGCAACCACCGGGTATCAACATCGGCGAAGGTGCGGCCTTCTGGGTTCTTGAGGATATGGCCCAGGCCCTGCTGGCAGACCGGCATTGTCATGGCCGGTTGCTCGGTAGCGCCAGCACATCCGATGCCCACCACCCGACCGCGCCGGATCCCCGAGGCGAGGGGATTACCCGGACGCTCCAGAAGGTACTCGAGGATTCAGGGCTTACCGTTGAGGAGCTTGGATGCATCAATGCGCATGGCACCGGGACGGAGGCTAACGATGCGGCTGAGACCCGTGGCATCCTCCGTTTCCTCGGTGGCAAGCCCTCGGTGCCCGTCATCTCGCTCAAGTCCTTCTTCGGGCACGCCATGGGCGTCACCGGTATTCTTGAGGCCACGGCCAACCTTCTGGCGATGAATGACGGGTTTATCCCACCCACCCTGAATTTCACAAAACCCCGGCCGGGATGTTCGCTGGACTATGTTCCGAACACGCCGCGGCCGGCATCATACCGGGCGTTCCTGTCCGCCAACTATGCCTTTGGCGGAAACAATGCGGCCATCGCCGTGGCCAAGGCGGATTTCCCCGCCAACCCTCCGGCCGTCAAACGGCAGCGGGTGGTCATCACGGGAGTTGGCGCCATCACGCCGATTGGCCTTTCGGCCCGGGCCTTGGTGGCGGCGTTGCGGGAGCGGAAGGTGGGGCTCGGCACGGTCGAGCGGCTGGGGCTTGCGAAACTGGAGTCGGGCCGGGCGGGATTGGTGCCTGAATTTCGCGCGGCGGACATTGACCGCCGGCTGAATTTCGCGGGAATGAACGGCATTACAAAGTACACGGTGTCTGCCGCCAGCCAGGCATTGGCCCAGGCCGGAATCCGGGTGGGGCCCCGGAATGCGGATGACGTCGGAGTCGTGGTGGGCTTGTGCAACGGCACACCGGAATCCCCGTACATGAATTCTGTTTTTGCCACGGCGCAGATCCAGGCCAGTGTGACGGCGTTCCCCCAGGTGGCGCCTTCGTCCGTGAGTGGATTCGTGGCTGAAGCCCTGTGCTGCAAGGGCGTGAATCTTACCCTGGTTCCGGGCGCGCACGCCGGGTTGCAGAGTGTGGCCTACGCCTATCGCACCTTGGCGGGCGGCAAGGCCAAGGTGATGCTGGCGGCGGCGGCGGACGAGGTGTATGACCAGATGTTCTGGAATTACGACTACATGAAGTTCCTGTGGCCGGATGACGATGCGGAAGACTTCCGCCTGCGTTCAGACGATGCCGTGCGCAAGGTTGTCGGGGAGGGGGCCGCCGTGATGGTGATGGAGCCGCTCGACGAGGCGCGTGCCCGGGGTGCGGTGCCCTTGGCCGAGGTATTGGGTTATGCGGCGACCATGGACGCGGATGAATTCGAGAAGCCCTGCCTCTCCTCTGAAGGGTTGCGGGACTGTTGCCGCCAGGTTCTGGAGCGTGCCACGCTCGCGGCGGCGGATATTGACCTGGTTGTGTGGGCGCCACAGGGCAACGCGCAGGACGACAAGATGCTGGCGGCGTTACAGGACCTGATGGGGCCGGAAGGCGACCGGATTCCCCTGGTGACCACGACATTCAACACGGGGTACAGCGAAAGCGCGTCCATCCTGGTGAGCCTGGCGGCCTGCCTGACGGCGCTCAAGCAGGATGGCGGACTCTGGCCGCAGATCACCGGGGCCGCCCGGCTCGACAACCGGCCTGTATCCCGGCCCATCCGGCATATCCTGGCGCTGGGCTCCACGGATGTCGGAATGAATCATGCGCTCGTGCTGAAAACCGGGGAGCTGGCATGAGGCCCCGCGTTGTGGTGACAGGCTTGGGTGTGGTTTCCAGCGCCGGGGTCGATCGACAGGCTTTTTTTGAAACGGTTGCCGCCGGGCGAAGTTGCCTGACACCGGTGAACGATCCACGCTACCGGCCGTCGCTTCGCGTCATGGCCGGTCTTGTCGCCAAGCTCCCGGAGACGCCAAAACTTCCGCCCGACTGGCCGACACTGGACCGGTTCGTCCAGCTGGCCTTGGCGGCGGCGGATCAGGCGATACGACAAGCGGGTGTCGTCCCGGCCGGAATGGGGTGTCGTATGGGAGCCGTGCTGGGAACCTGTTCCGGACCGACGACCCTGATCGAGGAATTCTACCAGGCGGCGCTGGATGGCAAGGCTGAGCTTTCTGACGGGCAGGCTTTCCGGATGGCCTACGGATCGGCCGTCCGCGCGTTGGCCCGGGTGTTCAACATAGGCGGTTTCACGGGCACGGTAACGACGGCGTGCTCGGCGGGTATCACGGCCATCGGGACCGGGGCGGATCTGATCCGTTCGGGCCTGTGCGATGCGGTTCTGGCGGGCGGGGCGGATGCCTACAATATTTCCACCCAGATCGGTTTCGACGGCCTGAAGGCGCCAAGCGACGGACCCAGCGCTCCGTTTTCAAAGCCCACGGGGCTGTGTCTGGGCGAAGGATCCGCTTTTTTTGTTCTGGAAAGATTCGACTGCGTGCAACGGCGTGGCGGGTCGATCCTGGCCGAGATTCTCGGGTTCGGCACCAGTAATGACGCCATCCACTGCTCATCGCCGGATGCGTCCGGCACAGGACAGTCCTTGGCGGTGGTGCGCTCGCTGGAAGATGCCGGACTTGACCGGGAGCGGGTAGGCTATGTGAATGCCCATGGCACAGGGACGCTGGCCAACGACAAGGCGGAGACCAAGGCGATCCGGCGCGTGTTCGGGGATCAGGCGGCAAAACTGCCCGTCAGTTCCCAGAAGGCGGTGTTCGGCCATACACTCGGGGCGGCTGGCGCCCTGGAAGCGGCCGCCACGGTGCTTTGC
>JBAXRC010000067.1:0-8266 GCA_037131415.1 bacterium
ATGGCGCAAGGCGCCTGGAGGGCGAAGCTTGCTGAGCCGTGTCACCTGGCGAGCATGAGAAGTGAACGATCAGCCTGAAAGACACGGGGCTCGATCGTCATGCGCTTATTTGGACCGCGGCTCGGCAAGCCTCGCCCTCCAGCGGAAACAATCAGAGTGAACACTTTTTCAACAGGCTGCTAGAACCCGTTCCTGGGACCGAACCCGCCCCAACACCCGATCCAGTGGCGAAACCAGACCCCTCACAACCGTAACGCGAAACCCGTTGCGCAACCAAATAAACATTGGCCATCCTGATCTCACCCCGAATCTGAATACTGAACACCGAACACTTCCCTCAATCTTCAATCTTCTTCACGCTCTTGAGCGAGCGGGCCAACACAATGAGCAGCACCAAGGCGGCCAGGATAATGGCGCCCGTCATGAAGGCCTTGTTGTTCAGCCAGTCGCCCAGCCCGGCGCGGGCAGGCTGATAAGCCGGATTCTCATGAACCGGCCCCAACGTCCGGACCTTGGGTTGCAACCCCTGCCGGACTGGAGTCAGGACAGCCTCAAGGTCATACACCGGTGCCGGAA
The DNA here is from genome assembly GCA_037131415.1 of bacterium. Lineage (GTDB taxonomy): Bacteria > Verrucomicrobiota > Kiritimatiellia > CAIKKV01 > CAITUY01 > JAABPW01. Next base: position 577 of record JBAXRC010000067.1, read on the forward strand.
GGTTTTCGCTCCCGTACAACAGGCGATAGGTCCGCCCCGGCTCCGCCAACATCAGGACCCGGTACACCGGCCCAAACCCACGCAACCGCACCTCCGACAGCGGCGGATTGTCGCCATTCGATACCGTGACGCGCAACTGCATCACCCGTTGCTCGGGAAAATCGATTTCCAACTCAGACCGGACAAACCCCGGAAGATCCACATTCCGCACCCGCGCCTCGGCCAGGTTACGCCACCGCGCCACCCCGTTCTCGGTCACCTGGATCTGAACCCGTGCCACACGGCTGAAGTTCCGGAAGGCGCTCACCAGGACAAGCCGGCTCAAGGGAAGTCGCCCGGCATCAACGGTAATCTCCGTGGTTTTTTCCTTCGAGTTTTCCACCACCGCCGGAGCCGGCAGATCCCACTCCCTCCGCGCCTCGCGCCGGGCTTCGACCACGGTTTCATTCCGCCAGAACCCGATACCGTCCATCCGGAACGGGGTACGCAATAGCTCCTGGGTCCGGATCTCCGCGCCTGCATCCTGCCCGCCCTGCTGGCTCACCAATTTGACAAGGGGCTGGACCCGGTCCTCCGACGCATTGCCGATCTCAACACGAAACCGCGGGCCCGACCCCGCCGGCAGCACGACCTCCGTCCGGCGCACATCGAGGTAGCGACTGTAATCACAGATGTCCGCGTTCTGGACCAGCGGCTCCCAGACCCTGCCATCCCTACTGCCAAACACCGAGACGGCCCGCGCGAAATCGCGTAACGGAGTGACGACATCGAACCCATCCGCCCGGTATTCCGGACGATCCAGCTCGAATTCAGCCTCAATCCGGTTTCCGGGAAGTTCCTTCAATGCCGTCGCCCGCGAAACGACAGGACGACGCACGACACGCGTCTCGTCGACGAGGACTTTCTCGATGGCGCAGGGAATCTCCATGCCACGGTCATCAACAATCCGGACATCGGCATACCGGTCGGCCGCCGTCCGGTGCATCGCCTCATCGAGCAATGCGGCCACCGCCTCGGTGCGGATCGGTGCAGACCCTTCCAGAATCCGGTCAAACTTGAAATGCTCGGGGTTCACCGCGCCGGCCAGGAGGCAGGGCACGAGGGCGATCAGGGACAATAGGGATGATTTTTTCATGAGGGATCTCCTTCCGTCGGGGACTGGAATCGCTTCCGGTATTTCAGATACACCAGCGCTGCGCCGAGCAGCATGACGCCAAGAACAATGAACGCCACGATCTTGTAAAGCGCATCGAGGTGGGCAAGGTCCGAGAAGAAAATCTTCAGGACCACCACCACGAAGCCCAGCAGACCGGCATAGCGAAGGCCCCGGATGGACCGGCCAAGGCCGAACAGCAGCAGCGCAAGCGCATAAGCCGCCCAGAGCAGCGTGATTCCTCCGGCCCGCAATCCCGGCACGAACCGGCTGAGCGCGGTGTTCATCTCCAGTGACAGATAGATGAACAGCAGCACCAGCGCGGCAATACCGACGGCAAGCCCGACGCGTCGCCCGGGCTCACTCCCCCGCGTTTGCGAAAAGATCAAGGCAAACAAGCCGATGCATAACCCGAAGTCCACAAACCGGATCAGGGCCAGCCCGGGAAGATAATCGACGCCATAACACCACAGATTCTGGTTAAGCCCCCACCCGCCCATGTCAATTGCGAGCAGCTTAATCACAAGCCCGATGGCCAGGAGACCCAGCGCCCTCGCGATCCATACGGCGCCATCCTGCCGGGCCACGGCCAACAGAAACAGGCCGAGCGCGAACCACGCCAGCGTCATGGCCGGAACCGACAGTTCCGGCAAGAAAAACCCGCAGGTGCGGTATAACTCAAAGTGGGCGTAGACAAAAAGCACACCACACGTCAGCACGGCAACCAGTCCGCTGGCGGTGCCTTGCCAGGCGGCGGTCACCATGTCGTTTCCAGGAACCACCGTCAGAGACCCCGAGGCGGGGGGACGCCGCAGGAACTTCCACGCCACACCGAGCGAGGCAATAGGCACGCCAATGGAGAGGAGCCGCTCGCCAACGACCTTCAGGTATGCAATCCATGTCATATCCGGCGGCTGCCACATGGAGAACTGCCGGTGCATATCCCAAACGGCAAGACGACCCACCGCCAGCATGCAAGCCGCACAGCCCAGCAGGCGCAGGAACCGGCTATCGATCTTACCCGCCAGCCAGAGCATCACCACTCCCTGCAATGCCCAGCTTGTCGTGATCCACTGCCGGGACAGGGCCAGGGGAGGTGTCATGGCTGTGAACAGCGCGGCCAGCGCCAGGAAGGTGTACAGCAAGCCGCGATCCCTTCTTTTTCCCCTGAGGAAGACCTGTGTCGCCACGATAAAGAAAACGGCCAGCCCCAGCGCTGGAATGGCCGCATAAATCTCCTTGTAGCCGCCCATCGTAATCACCCGGTGCGCCAAACCGAAGAACATGAGCGCATTGGCTATGATTCCCAGCAGTTCGAGCATTCCGGCTTTTTGACCATGCGCCAGATTGTGCAGGATCATGACGGCGGCATAGAGGACAAAAAAGCCGACCAGAAAGGGCAGGACATCGGCGAAATCGCCCGCGACATACTGTCTGGCGATTGCCGCCGTCGCCAGGCCGTAGGTGAGCACAAGCCCGAGGTAATTCAAAAGCGGCCAGTTCCGGCGGCGGGCAATACCGAGGATGCCGACCCCGAGCAGGAGCATGTAGCCGAAAAGTCCGGGAAAGTTCTTCGCGCCAGTGCTGAGCATGATGGGAGTCCCGTAACCGCCCAGGATTCCCAGGACGGCAACGAGCAATGAATTCAAACGCACAGCCAGCGTGCCCGCGACCAAAGTCACCAGGGCCATCAGTCCGAAAGCCACCAGGACGCCAACCAGGTGATAGAGATTGCAGGCGGCAAACATGCTGAAGTAGAGGATTGCCAGGCCTCCGCCCATCAGCCCCTGCCCCAGCAACTGATAGGGCTTCCCAACCATCCTCACGCCCCCGACCAACATGCCGACTCCGGTCAAGACACTTAACGCCACACGGGCCTGGGGCCCCAGCAGCCCATGCTCGATGGAATACTTAAGGAAGAACCCGACCCCAACGACAACCACCACAATGCCCGCCCGCAACAGCCAGTTCGTCGCAACGGCGAACTCCCAGGATGTGCCCGGCCGACGAAACTCCTCACCAATCACGATCCAGTTCCATATCTTCCTCATGACTTCAGCGGCCTTGGCCTGAAGTTCATTCGGCTCCGCAGGCGCAGGCGGCTCAACCGGCTTGGGAGTCGGCGGCGGCATAACCGGCAGGACAGGTATGGGCTCAAAAATGGGCTTTTCCGCAGGTACCGGTTTCACCACCGGAATGGGGCTCGTCACGGGAACCGGCGTGGATGCCACGACATGGGGTTCCGCCCGGGAAGGTGGCGTCGCGCTACGCGCCAGAAGACGATCCAGCAAGGCGGCCTGCCGCTTCTGCTCGCCCCTCAGCTTGAAGGCCATGATCATCGAAATGATCGGCGACACGACCAGGGGCAGCGCCAGAACGACAATCAACGCAATCGTTGCCTCAGTATCCATGACACGCTCCTTCTTTTGCGGAAAGCCCGGGACAGGCAGGACAAAACTAAAGGCAAGTAGAACAAATTAATCCACTCGGGACAACAATAGATCAGGAGAACCCGTTAATGGCCGGGAGCCGGTCGCAGACCATCCGTAGCTCAAGCCGTACGGCGCAGAGCGAAGGATGGTCGGGGCGGCGGGATTTGAACCCACGACTTTCAGCGCCCAAGGCTGACGCGCTACCAGGCTGCGCTACACCCCGAAATTCAGAGAAGGGAAGGTACAGGCGCACCGATGAACAGTCAAGCCCGACAGCCCGGAAACTTCACCCTCCCGGAACGTTTCACAAGGGCTCCAGCCAGGAGGCGTCAAATCTTCAAGATGCGCTCATCGGTCCGGTTGGCGCCTTCCAGGACGGGAACGAGATACGGCTCGGTCTTGTACTCATCAACTCCCTGCAGGCGTTTCAGCACCTGGGCCACTTCCTCCGCCGCCGACTGGCATTCCTGGATCATGCCCTGCATTTCTGGCGACATCTCCGCCTTCTTCATGATGTCCAGGTAGACCCGGATCACGGTGGCAGGTTGCCCCAGATGGTGGCAGGCGGCTCCGACGGTTTCCGCCATGACCCGCTGCTGCTCGGCTTGAAGCAACACCTTCGACTGCTCTTCGATAATCTTAACCTTGTCATCGGTCTGCCGGATGACCAATCCCAGGGAGCGCTTGATGGCCTTGAAGTCCTCGCTCGAATCATCCAGACCCGCCACCGGAACCTGCCCCGCCGAGATGCGCTCCAGATAGCTGCGAAGCCGCGTTATCTCGATCGTATGCCGGGCTAGAAGAAGGATTCCAAGCCCCACCAAAGCCACAATCGATGGCAACATCAGGTATAAGGTCTCCATGTCAAAAGACCGCGCGGCCACCGCGTCCCCGAGGAGATAGGCAAACGCCAGGAGGGGAATGGCCGACATCAACGCCACCGCCACCGTGAATTGGTGACGGGTTCCCCGCGAGGAAATTGAACGCCGACCCGGGGGCTGGGTATATTTCGAATCCTTCGTCTCGCGATAACGGCGCGAGGGCAGTGTTGCGGAAGCCACGACAGGAGCCGTCACAGGAGCTTCGGAAATATCCCCGGCTTCGGGAAGATTAATCCACCATTCCTCGGCCTGATCCCCCTGTGATTTCACACCGAACTCGCCCCCGTGCGCCGTGGCCACAAGCCGGCAATAGGTTGCCCGAAGTCCATCCGTCTCGCCTTCTCGTCCCCCGGTCCTGTCCGTTATGACGGAAACACGGATATGCCCATTATCCCGGCTGAGCTGGACTCTGACGGTTTTCCTGGAGGCGCCCAACCCGACCGCGTCACGGATCAAATACCGAATCACCCGGGTGAGCTGCTCCTGATCGCAAATCACCGTGCCCGGTTCGCCTTTCACCTCAAGCACAACACCGGCCGCCTGCGCCACCTCGGTCAGTCCAGCGGCGATGGTGCGCACCAGGGAAAACAGGTCGCAAGGCCGTTTCTCCGGGGACTCCTCTCCCGCCATCATCTTGCGGACCCCCTGCAGGAATTCCACCATCTCCTCCAGGGTCTCGGTGGCCCCTAACGCATCGTTGACGTATTGGGCGGCCTCATGCTTGAAATGTTTGACGGACGTGCGATCCGCCATCTCGAGAAGGTTGGCAAGTCCCGCCAGCGGGGCTTTCATATCCCGCACGATCAACCGGGTAAGCGCCGCCTGGGATTCCTCGAGCTCCCGGATACGCTTGGCTTGGGATTCAACAAGCTCGGCCAGGACACGTCCTGAATAGCCATCACCACCGGTCGAGCCCTGTCCCGTGGGGGCATTCATGCCGCGTTCCCCGCCACCGTGACCATGGCTTTGATGACTCCGTCACGATATCCCTCCACCAACTCAAAGGCCGCCGGGGTATCCTTGAAGGCAAACCGGTGCGTCACCATGAAGTCAACGGGTGCGGAACGATCCATGATGAGCCTCAGCGCTTCCTGAAGGCAATGATTCTGGCGGCGCACATTCTGGAAGCACAGCTCCTTGCGTCGCGCCAGATCAATGGTCAGGGAAATACGGTCGACGGCGGGAATCCCGACCATCATCAACTTGCCGCCGGGCTTCAGCAAGGCCACCGCCTGGTCAACCGCCTCCTGCCGTCCACAACATTCAAAAACGGTATCCAGCAGGAGCGGCTCGGCCGTCGTGATCGCCGCCACCACATCCTCACTCGCGGAATTCCCCGCCCACTCGGCACCCGCCGAACGGGCAGTCTGGACCCGTGCGTCCAGGTGGTCGGTCATATAGACCGCTCCGGCGCCCGCGGCACGGGCGGCCAGCAGCACCGACAATCCGATCGGCCCGGAACCCAGGATCCCGATCCTCGCCCCGGCTCCTATCTCGGATAGTTTGGCGGCATACACACCAATGGAAAGCGGCTCGCTCAACGCCGCCTGCTCAAGGGTCATCGACTCCGGGATGGAAAAACAACTGGTTTCCGGCATCACAATGAATTCAGAAAGGCAGCCTTCCGCCTGGCCCGGACACCCGAGGAAACGAAGCTGGCGACAAGTATGGGGCCGCCCGTTAAGGCACTGATCGCAAGCCCAGCATGACCTGGCGGGCTCGATCGCCACCCGGTCGCCCGGCCGGACGCGCGTGACGCCCCGCCCGACTTCCTCCACCATAGCCGCACATTCATGCCCCACGGTAAAGGGATAGCTGACCACCTGGCTCCCGATCCGGCCGGAGGTGTAATAGTGGACATCGGATCCGCAAACGCCGACCACGGCCACCCGCAGCAGCACATCATCGTCGTTTATGATCCGGGGCGTAGGGACCTCGCGCTGCGCCATTTTCTTGAGGCCGGTAAGGACAAACGCTTTCATGGTTAAAATAAGTTTCCGCAGTTTAAGAGTCCATCCGGGTCCAGGACCCGCTTCACGTCACGCATCTGCCGGATACCGGCATCGCCCAGCATTTCCCTGAGCAGGGCAACCTTGAACTTCCCGATGCCATGCTCCGCCGAAACCGTTCCCCCCATCTCCAGCACCTGCCGCGCCCACTGGAGATACAAGTCCTTCCCCCGTTCATAATCCTGGAGCGTCCGCGGCAGGATATTGACATGAATATGGTTGTTCCCGATATGCCCGAACATGACCGCCTCCAGCCCGGCCTCATCCAGCCCTGTCCTGTAATGCGTCAGTATCGCCTGCAGTTCCGTGTCGGGAACAGCCATATCCGTGCCGAGCTTGGTGATCTCGGGTTCCTTCTTCCGCCGCTCGTCAATCAACCGGTTCACGGTCTCGGGCACGGCATGACGGAACAACTTGAACCGCTCAAGCTCCCGCTCAGAATCCGCGATCCAGGCCGCCTCTCCGGAGGCCCCCACCGCCTCCATCCTGGCGGGAATCGCCCCCACGGCATCGGCAACCTGGAGTTCATCCCCATGATACTCCAGATATAACGCCGTCCGGCAATTGGCGGGAAGGTCGGGAATTCCGGGTACCGTACCGCCGGCATCCTTGAGGTCGCGCAGCAGGTCCAGGGCATGGCGGTCAAAATATTCGATCGCCACCGGCCGCTCCGCTGGCGCCAGGCTCCGGACCGTCATAACCAGACTGACCGCCTCGGCATCCGACGGAAAGAAGGCGAGCACGGCCCAGCGGCAGGCGGGTAGCGGAACCAGGCGCAACTCGATTTCCGATATCACGCCAAGCGTTCCCTCGGACCCGATGAACAGATCCACCAGGTCCATGTCATCCGCTGAATAATAACCCGCCGCATTCTTGACCTGCGGCAGGGTGTAATCCGGGAGCCGCCCCTTGATCCGGCGCCCCGCTTCCGTGGTGAGGGTGAAGGCACGCCCTTCCGCCTTCTCGCGCCCCCGCCGGAGCGATAGCACGGAACCGTCAGCCAGGATGACACGAAGCGACTCGACGTACGGTCGCGTGGCACCATAATGGAAGGTGCAGGCACCCGAGGCATTACAGGCCACCATGCCACCCAGCGTCGCCGATGTTTCCGTGGGATCGGGTGGGAAAAAACACGGCGGCGACAGGCGGTAGCGCGCCAGGGCTTCGAGTGAATCCCCGGACCACCCGTCCGTTTCGAAGTGGCAGGTCTTGAGG
>JBAXRC010000068.1:0-8093 GCA_037131415.1 bacterium
ATACTCTGCATACCCCTCGGAGAGCGCCGTCCGCTCATTGGTGATCTCGTCAAGATAATGCTTTCCATCCTGCCCGTACTTGGCCTCCTTGGACATCCCGTCCGTCGGATTCTTCCCGCACTTATCCCGCATATAACTGTGCGCGACTTCATGGGCGAGGGTGCTGACCATTCGCTTCCGGTCCCGAGTCTGGATCTGAATGGTCTTGCCATCCCCGCTCGACCAGCTGCCGGTCTTGGGCTTTCCGTTCGGATAGGTCTGATTCAGATCCGAACTCACAATCACCTCGGTGTCGAAGCTCATGTCGCCGGCACGGTCCTTGATCGTCTTCACATCATCCAGATACCTCTCCATGATGACATAGGCATCGGCATCCAGGAACCGCACGGTGTTGCCTATCTTCTGGGTTGTCACGCGCCGCAGATCGTCCTTATTGGCGATGTTATAGACAGTCCCGTCAGGAGCGCGGTATTTGAACACAAGCTTCCCGGCCTGGGCTGCTTCCGCCAGCCAAAGGACCGCCACAAGGGAAAGAATCAGGGGAAATATTTTCATGATTATTTCCCTCCTTTCTCCGGCACGGTGATCGCGCTGCCGAACCACTCCTGACGCACGGGGGTCTCCTCCCTCATGCCCTCGATCTCCTCCAGAATAAAGACCTTCGCCTTGGCGGTGGCGTACTCACCTTCCTGCTGTGCGATGATGTAGGCCGTCATTTCATCATAGATCTTCGGCGCTTTCACCATGACCCCGTAGACACCGTTGAATCCAGTTTTGGTGGGCCGCACGGTAAACTTCACGACATGAGCTTCACCCTTCTTGAGATTCCCCTTCCAAGCAGGACCCGCTACCAGTTCAAGGTCCTCGTTCGTTGCCGGAATGATCTCCACCTCCTTCATGTCAAAGAGAGTTGCCGAAACCGTGATGGACACCTCGACCTCTTTCCCTACGGCCAATCCCGACAGGGTGCCGAAGGAATATTTCCAGGCGACCGGAAAGTCCGGCCCTTCGGGATCCCGGTTCACTTCGTCAGACGCGCTTGCAGGGACTCCCTTCGCACCCTCCCCGGCCACCCCCACCATAACAACCAACGCCGCAAGAATTGTCATCCCTATGGCGGCCCGACTCCACCTGATACTGCTCATGGTTCCCACCCTCCTTTGCTTTTCAATCGCTCCACTTCACATACTGGTCAAACCGCTCATATTCCTCACTGCCAATCACCGGCCCGGTGTCATCCGCCCAGGCCGCCAGGGGATTGGCCATATACAGGAGGAACACCAAAAGAACCGGAAGAATCACGGCAAATCGCGGACGGATCGGGGCTTCATCATTCATGGTTTTTTCTCCTTCCGTGCGCCGGCATCACTCATCAGCGCGGCAAGCTCGTCGCGCACAGTAAGGTCGTCCGGAAAGTCCTTCAGCAGAATCCGGCACGCTTTCTGAGCCTCGGACGTCTTGCCTTCGCGGGCCAACAACCGGATCAACAGGAGCCGCGCCTCAGGCAGCTTCGGATTGGCGGACGCGACTTCCAGGAACAATGGCCGCGCCTTGGCAAAAGCGCCGGTGCGCATATAGAAACCACCCAACTGGAGTTTAGCCCGGGGCGAATCCATGGTTTTCTGGAGCAGGGTCTTCCAGACCTTTTCCGCCAAGTCCGGCTTGCTGTCCCGCTCATAGACCCCGGCCAGGCTGATCAAAAGCCGCACATCAGACGGATCCGCCTCCAGTGCGCTCGTGAGGTACTGCGCGGCATTCGCAAAGTCCCTCTTCGCCATCATCATGTCGGCGAGATTCTGATAGGACGACACGAGCTTGGGATCCACCCCTATAGCTTTCTTGAACCATCTGACCGCCAGATCATCCTGTCCCTGCCTGCGGAAGATCAAGCCGAGGGTGTTCATGGCCAGGGCATTGCGAGTATTGGCCACAATGGCCCGATATCCCATCTGCTCCGCCTGCTCCAGCTTTCCCTGCTCCATCAGGATCATCCCGGCCTTCTCTGCGGATGACGACACCATGGCCCGGACGTCCGGCTCCGTCATTCTCCTTCCGTCCCGGGCCGCCCGTGTAAAGGCCGCCAGGGCCGCATCCTGCTTCCCGTCCTTGAGCAGACCCAGCCCTTCATTATAGGAAGCCAGCACAGAAGCGGCGGCCTGCTGTCCTCCGGATTCAGCGGTCACGCCCGATGCCGCCCCTCCCGCTAACATAACCGTCAGGACAACACCCACTTTAATAAATTGATTCATATTCAATGAAGAACCCACCCCTCAGCGGCGCCATACGACACCTCCGCGCCCGGATTCATGAGCTCGGGCCCGCCCTGGGCGCCCAGGGCGCCTCCGCCGCCATACAATGCCGTCCAGGCCCCGTCTTTGACCTTGTTCAGGATTTCGCCCGCCGTTTCCTTGTCCCAACTTCGGTTCTTGCCAAGGGCCCAGGCGCGGTGCAGAGGGATCAACTCGGCATCCCAGTCGCTTGTCTTGAGATTCCACAGCCGGTCCCCTTCGTTGTTTTCATAGGTGACCTCGTATTTCCCCTGGCAGTCTTCCGTGGGCTTCGGGTTATAACCCGCAATGGCCGCAGTGGCCGTCCACATGAAACGGTTGCCTTTGTCGAGGGTGAAGGGCCTGATAATACCCAACTGCCCGCCCTCGGCCATGAACTGAAAGGGATTATTGACCTTGCGGGTCACGCCCACCACGAGGGAACCACCCTTGGCGAAGAATGTCTCCTTGAGCACTTGGGGTAGGGCCAGTTCGGAGGTGAACTGCTCATCGCGAACATCCTCCCCCTTGACCGTCGTGCTTCCCATGGTGACAATGCTCCCCACGCATTCTCCCTCCACTTCCTCCCAAACCGAGGAGAACCAGTCCCACTCCGCAATCAGCATGTTGAACCGCTGCTTGTAATCACGCTGAAGCCCGTCATCATCGCCGCTCCCGGTCCTGACAAACCACTGGTTGTCCTCGGCCCCCGTACCGAGCACCTTGGCCGTTGTACCACCCTTATCGGGAATGTAATTGGAGTGGCGCAGGAAATCATTCTCCTCCTTGCTACTTCGCTTGAGAATCCGGAAATTATTCTCCAGAGGGGATTCCTCCTGCAGCAGGGAATACATGATGTTGCCGCCCCCGGGGCAGAAGCCGTCATTCCAGGTGTCCGCGATATTGCCTTTCAGGATCGTCTCCACCGTCTTTTTCACCCGGTCCGGCAATTTCTGGATCAGCTCCTTCTCCTTCCTGTTCAGGGCATCGATGTTCTTCTTGTAATCAATAATCGGCTGTTTCAACGCATTGTAACTCTTGTTTTCGGCGGCAGCCTGCTGGCGGGCTTCCTTGATCTTGTCGACTTTCACCGTCTTGTTCTTGTTCAACAGGATCTTTTTGTGATTCGAATCGCTGAAAGGCGTCACCCCTTTGCCTGTGGGATAATAACCCTGTTCGGTGTTACAGGTACTGGGAGCGTGAATCAGGGTCATCCGCCGGTCATCGCTTTCCCACTTATCCACCGTCTTCTCCAGCCACTTGTCCACGATGTAATCCATCTCCATCCGGCACAAGTTGACATAGGTCCAGGACATGGCCCGGTTCAGCGCGGCCACCCGGCTGTTGCAGTCGGCCTGGATAATCGCCCCGGAATAAGCAGCGGAATCGGCGGCGTTCTGCACCTCCACGCGCAACCGCACCGTCTCCCCCACGGCATAGACCGACAGGGCCATGACGAAGAGGGTGAGGAACACGATCATGGTCACCGCCAGGACCACGCCGCTCTCATCCTTCCACAGCCGCTTCACTAAATTGTTTGCTTTCCTCAACATCTCACATCTCACGTCTTACGCCTCACGCCTCACGTCTCACGTCTCACAATCTTCCTACCACCCCCCTGACGGGATCCCCATGTTCGGCAGGGTCACGTAGGGTTTTGGCATCACCACCGTCTCAATAAACTGAATATGGGCATAGCGGATGAGATCCGCATTCCCGATGTTCCCGGAATCATCCGCTCGTTGTTCGGCATATTCATTGCCGCTGTCCCAGGGGTTGGTCAGCCAGCCGATCATCGGGCCGGCAATCGGCATGATCAGGGCGAAATCGTGGGTCACCGTCGCCTGGACATTCCACTTGCCGATGTCCGTGATGGTGACGCGGGTCTTTCGGGCCACTCCGCCGGAGCCGGGAATCTCACCCCAGCCGGGAACCTGCTTGTCCGATTCCCCGGCGGTCATCCCGTTGACCACCCAGGCGCAAACCTGTTCAGCCGCCTGTTTGGCGGCGGCATTCCGCTCCCCGTTCGGGCATACCAGCGTCGCCCGGGCCGCACAATAGGCCGAATAATGCACCACCTGCTTGGCCATCCAGATGTGGGCAAACTGCATGCAGGCCATCATGAGGGTCAGGATCAGGGGAAAGGCGAGGACGAATTCCAGCATAACGCTCCCGGAAGAGCGGGAGACGCGAAATTTAAGATTTGAGATTTGAGATTTGAGATTTTCGTCGTGAAACAGGGGAAGCAAGTAGCGGGGTAAAGTACCCACGCCACCCACGCCAGACACATCTGACATCTTACTTCTCACATCTCACGTCTCACTTCTTCTCCTCACCACAGCAACGCCACAATAAGCCCCGCCGCAATGGGAAGGCTGAAGGGAATGCGGGCGCGGACAGCATCCTTGGGAGGCAGGGTCGCCGCACCGGCCGCGCGGTCGTAACGCCAGTCAAAGAGCGAACGCACCACATGACGCATCCGCGCACCCTCAAGTTGTCCGCACAACAACATGATGACCCCCATTACCACCCCTGCTAAAGAGGTCGTCCAGAGGAGCATGAATAATTTCCCTGATCCCGTGATCGCGCCGGCGGCAAAGAGCATTTTTACGTCGCCACCTCCTGCGCCTTTCATGAAAAACGGAATCAGGAGTACCGCACCCGCCACTGCGGCGGCGGCGAATCCATCGATAAACGAGGACCATCCGCCCAACGCAAAGCGGAGAACCAACGCCACGACCGCCCCCCCGACCGTCAACCAGTTGGGGAGCAGCCGTGTTCGCCAGTCGGACCAGGACAGGTAACCCGCCCAGGCCATAACCGTCAACAGCAGTGCAAACTGCACGATTAATTCGATTCGTGCATGCTGTCGTGATAATCCTTGGCTTCCTGGGCCTTCGTATCCTGTTCGGTACGAGTGGTATCCAGGGTGCTCTTGGCCGTTTTCTCACGGGTTGTTGCCGCTTTGCCGGCGACATCGAACATGCCGACCAGGGTCTTTCCGAACATGGCCACCGCCACCACAACGGCCGCCGCGATCAGCACCGCCAGAATGACGTATTCCATCATCACGCCACCGGTTTTGTCGCCCATTAAACGGCACAACACCTTACGCACCCGACTATTCATCAAACGCTTCATCCTGACCTCCTGTTTACGGCGACAACGCCATATTTACCTGCTGTTCCTGTCTTTTCCTTAACACCGGCGGTCACGGCAACGGCAGGCTCACGCCGCTCATGACCATCCGGTAAAGCTGCACAAAAGAATTTCCGAGCATCCCGAAATCCTCACCGGAAAGGGCCCCTTCGACATAAAAGGTCCGTCCTGAAGGATTGAACATACCGGTTGAGGCGCCTACGAGCGGAAGGACGATGAGAATTGTCAGGAGGACATATTCCAGGAGGACATCGCCTCGTTCGGAACGGAGGGCGCGCCAATAGTTCACTATGCATGTCTTAAGTTGAGCAGTCATAAGCGTCATGCAAAACCCGCGGCGAAACCAAAATATCCCGCCCACGGCTAGGAATATGCCCCTCCAATGGATGTCATGCAAGTATCTTTTTCCCCGGGTGCAGGCTTTGGAATCCCCGCCGGGAGGTGATTACCCAGCCGGAATTAAGATCGGCCGGTTTCTGATCCAGCATGGGACATAACAACTGGCGGTTACAGCCAAGCACCGGTATCAATGGAAAGGCATGACGACGAAGATCCGGCATCCCGACCCTCGCAGGATGAATCAAGCATCCAACCCGGCCGGAATCGTCTAAAGTCCCTGCAAAGCAACAACTTCCATAATAACGCATCCAAATCCAGGCCGAGAGCCCGAAGGTCAGGGACGCCAGCCAGCCAGCCAGCAGGTGATCCCGCCAACCGCCGCGGTGCCAGTGAATCCGGACAAGGACCCAAAACCCCGGACGGGAGGGGCCAGGCACCTGCTCCCTGAAAATCCGAGTGTTTTCGGCTACAAACGCCTGCACCCGTTGCGGATGCCAGCGCATATTGACGCAACACCCGCAACACCCCTCCTTGTATGACTGGCAATTTGTCATGGTCTGTCAGTTTTCCTCACAATCGTCGCATCACGGCGATATGGGCCCCGATATCCGCGCTATTGTCGGCAGTAAAGAGGTTCTCCATCACGGCAAACTCAAGGATGGCGGAATCACCCACCCGCCACTTCACCCCCACGCTTAACTCATTACTGGACTCCGAGAATTCATAATACTCCCTTGCCACAGGTGAACTGCTGAGTTCCTGAATCACAAACGACAACGAACGGGAATATTCATACGCAACCCCCAGCAATAACGAGTATTCCGTCCGGTATAATTCAATGCCGGCAAGCTCGTGATTGGGACAATAGAAGAATCCGGCTCCGCCAAACACAATGAGGTGACTGGCCCACAGCCGTTTTGAAGTGACGGCGGAAACGCTCAGCGACGAGGCGCCCAGCCCTTCCAGCTGATCCTCATTTCCGGTTGGCAGCGAAACCTGGAACTGCAAGGTCACCGAGGGGAGGGTCTCCGACCCGGGCCGCTTCACAACCGCATAGAGGGCGAGATCCCCGATGCCCCAGGAGTCTCCACGAACAACATTCTGGGTCGATCCGTTGCTGGCAATCCAACCGATACACTCATTCCGCGGAAACTGATCCCGGTCGGTAGTCCCCATATTGAATGTTTCATGGAACTTCTCGATGCTGGAATCCGCGAAGCCCCCGGTACGCCCCATGACGGGAACCAGGATTCCGACGGACACAGGGTCACTCACGCCATACTGGAGCCTGGCACTACTGCGAACCCATTCCCCGTCGATCAGAAATTGATCCGGCTTGTAGCAAAACACATTGGCCCACTGGACGTCCACCGACAGATCAAGGGAGTCCTTCCGGGAGCAATTGGGCAACAGAAAAATACTGGAGGGCCGGAGAATGTGGCCCGGTGACAGGGAAGGCGCGGTCAGATACCCCAACCCCATGTTCTTGTCCTGCCCGCAACCTGAGGCAGAGGACTCCTGCGCCACATCCCCAAAAACCATGGGCGCGCCCAGGGCCATCCCGATCAGGCCGATCATGCACCGGAAGGTTTTCATTTCATGTAAACGGTTGATTGAGGTGAATAAGGGAGCCGACAAGAATGGCCGGTATTGTTTCCATTGGCGCTTATTATCCGGAAAAAAACCCGCGACACAAGGTGGAATACCGTGTCACATCACCTGCAGCTCAGGGCATCAGGAGTTCTTCCCGGATTTGCGGATAAAGGTGCCGAGATCCAACTCCTCGAAGGCCTGGTCCAGTTCCGCCTGCGTGTTCATGACGATCGGGCCACCCCAGGCGATGGGTTCCCGCAAGGGGCGGCCGGAAAACAGCACGAACCGTATTCCCGCCTTCCCCGCCGTCACGGCAAACTCATCCCCATCGCCAAACAATACCGCCCGATGGCTCTCCACAGGCGAACCGGTTCCCTCAAATTGACCCTGCCCCTCGACAATGTAGATGAACAGGGTGGATTTATCATCCACGGGCAGGGTCCAGGTTGCCCCGGGCTTGAGCGCAACATCCAGCATCAGAACCTTGACGTAATCGCCCTCAGTCGCCCCTCTGGTCGCGCCATAGGATCCGGCGATCACGCCCACCGATCCCCCTGGCTCCTCGACGCGGGGAATCCGTGTCGCGTCCAGATCGCGGTACCGGGGTGGCGCCATCTTGTTCTTGCGTGGCAAATTGACCCAGAGCTGCAATCCCAACATCCTCGGACTGGCCTGCGGCATCTCCTGGTGAATGATCCCGCTACCCGCAGTCATCCATTGGCAACCCCTGTCACG
>JBAXRC010000069.1:0-8018 GCA_037131415.1 bacterium
TCTGAACACTGAATACTGAAAACTGATTCATGATGCCTTTTTCACTATTTTTAGCGCTGAAGTACCTGAAGCCCAAGCGGACCTATTTCTCCGTGGTGACGATCATTTCGGTGCTGGGGGTTCTACTGGGTGTCGCGGTGCTGATCATCGTGTTGTCGGTGATGACCGGATTTGATGACATGTGGCGCGAGAAGATTCTCGGGTTCAATGCGCATTTGACGGTGACCACGTCCGGTTCGGTTACTGGCGAGGAGGATGTCATGGCGCAACTCGGCCGGATACCCGGCATGGCCGGTGTCGCGCCCTCCACCGAGGGGCAGGTGGTGATCCAGCATGAGAACCGCATGTTCACGCCCATGCTCCGGGGGGTTGATCCTGTCCGGGAAGGGGCGGTGAGCCAGATTCCCGCCAGCGTGACGCAGGGCAAGTTCAGTGTACAGGCGAATGAAGTGGTTATCGGCGTGGATCTGGCGCGGCGCATGGGGGTCGGGGTAGGGGACAAGCTCCTGATCAATTCCCCCCGCAGTTTTGTAAGTCGGGATGAGATCACCCTGCCCGAGGAGTGCCGGGTGTCCGGGATATTTGAGGTGGGCATGTGGGAGTATGATTCGGGATTCGTGTTCTGTTCGATGGAAAAATCCCGGGAGGTGTTTGGCGTGGAGTCTGGCGTGGGATCCATCCGGTTGATGGCCAGAGATCCGTATCGGGCGCAGGAGGTGGCGCGGCAGGTTCGGGAACGCCTCGGCCCGGATTTTGTGGTCACCACCTGGATGGAACAGAACCGGCAGCTTTTTAGCGCCCTCCGGGTGGAAAAGAACATGATGTTCTTCCTGCTCATTTTCATCACGATTGTGGCGGCGTTCGGCATCACCAACACCCTGATCACGGTGACGGTCCAGAAGACCCATGAAATCGGGTTGCTCAAGGCCATCGGATTTCCCGCCGGTAGCATCATGAGGATCTTTTTCTGGCAGGGATGGATCGAGGGCATGATCGGAACCCTGTCCGGTGTGGGGACGGCGCTCCTGGTGCTGCATTACCGCAACGACTTGCTGCGCTGGATGTCGGATACGTTCAGCCTGGAGCTTTTCCCGAAGGAGCTTTACCGGCTGAGCGAGATTCCGTCCCGCACGGCGCCGATGGACGTTCTGGTGGTGGCGGGCTCGGTGGTGGTGATTTGCACGCTGGCAGGGCTGATTCCCGCCTGGCGGGCCGCCCGGCTGGATCCGGTCCTGGCATTGAGGCATGAATAGAGAGGGGAGAGTGCTCCGTATTCGGTATTCAGAAAGCATAAGGACGGGAATCAATCTGAACACTGAAGACTGAACACTGAATACGTTTTTTGTAACATGGAAACGATTGTCAAAGCAGAAGGGATTACCAAGACGTACCTGATGGGGAAGCGACCCCTCACCGTGCTGGATGACGTCTCGGTCTCAATCCAGTCGGGGGAGGCCGTGGCCATTATTGGTCCCAGCGGGGCGGGTAAGAGCACGCTCCTGCATGCGCTTGGGGGATTGGACCAGCCCACCACGGGCAAGGTCTGGTTCAAGGACCGGCCCATCTATAGCCTGTCTGCGCAGGAGCGCACGATGATCCGGGCGCGCCATGTCGGCTTTGTGTTCCAGTCATACTATCTCCTGCCCGAGCTGGATGTGATGGAAAACGTTTTGCTTCCGACCATGACTGCCTGGCCGATGAACCGGAACCGGGACGCGCATCGGCGGCGGGCGGAACAGCTCCTGGATACGGTGGGCCTGTCCGGCCGGTTGCGGCACACCCCTCTGGAGTTGTCGGGAGGAGAGCAGCAGCGGGTGGCCTTGGCGCGGGCCCTCATGAACGAACCCGAGTTGATTTTGGCCGATGAGCCGACGGGGAATCTTGACAGCGTCACCGGGGAGCATATCTTGAAGTGTCTATTTGAGCTTACCCGGGAACGGCGGCATACCCTGATTTTGGTGACCCATAACAATGAGATCGCGGCCCGGTGTGACCGTATCATCCGGATGAAAGACGGGCGCGTGGACGTTTGACAGGAGGCATTTTCCGATGACTATTAAGCGACAATTTGCATTGGTGGGCGGAGTGGCGATGGTGTTTTTTTCCATTGGGATCGGTCTGGTGTGGTGGTTGGTCGTTCCCGCCTGTGCCGCCTCAAAGCCCCTGGCGCCCGACGCCCAGGGAGCGGAGGTGGCAAAATGTTTCGAGCGGGTGATGCCCAAGCTTCATTTATCGCACCAGCCTATTGATTTCGGGATGGCGACCAACGCCCTGTCGCTTTATCTCGGCATGCTGGATTACGACCGGGCCTTCTTCCTTGCCTCGGATGTTGCCGAGTTCCAGAAGGAGGGAGCCGAGTTGGCGGAGCGGTTGCACAAGGGTGATGTTTCCCTGGCCTTCCGAATTTTCGAACGGTTTAAGATCCGGGCCCGAAACCGGGTTGAGTATGCCGACAGCCTGATTGCCAAGGGGTTCGATCTCACCGCGAAGGAAACCTATACATGGAAACGCAAGGACGCCCAGTGGCCGGCCAATGAGGCGGTCTGGAATGAATTGTGGCGGGAAAAGGTGAAAAACGAATATGTGGCAAGGGTTGTCGCCAGGCAGATGGCCGAGTCTGAGAAAACAAACGGGATTGCCAGGGTCGCTCCGGCGGAGTCGGCGGGGAAGGCCTCCACCAACAAGGAGGTCACGGCGCGCGCATCGGATGCCGATGCCCTCTTGAATCCCGAAACCTTCATGCGGAAGCGCTACAAGCAGTTTCTGATGGTGTTGGAAGACAGCGATGCGGAGTTTGTGCTGCAGCGCTTTTTTACCGCGTTTGCCCAGGCCTATGATCCCCACTCGGAATATATGACTCCCAGCAGCAGTGAGGACTTCGAGATCGGCATGAAGCTCTCGCTCGGCGGGATCGGGGCCTTGCTGCAGAGCGAGGATGGGGCGGCCAAGATCGAGAAGATCATTCCCGGCGGGCCCGCCGCGAAGGATGGACGCCTGAAGCCTGGCGACAAGATTATCGGCTTAATCCAGGAGGACGGGGAGGTCATTGATATCCTGCATTGGCCCCTCTACAAGGCCGTCGGGGTGATTCGCGGGAAGAAGGGATCCAAGGTCGTCCTGCTCGTCATTCCCGCCTCTGACATTTCCGGGGCGCGGACGGTCAAGATCGAGCTTGTCCGCGATGAGGTCAAGCTGGAGGATCAGGAGGCCAAGGGTGAGGTGGTGACCGTGCCCGGATTGAACGGCAGGACCAATACCATCGGGGTGATCGATCTGCCGGTGTTCTATGCGGACATGAAGAACCGGTTGAACGGGGGTGCGGAATTCAAGAGTTCATCCCGTGATATCGAGAAGATTGTCACCGACATGAGGGACAAGCAGGTTGAGGGCATTGTCCTGGATCTTCGGGATAACGGCGGCGGATCGCTGGCTGAAGCGGTTGAGATGACCGGCCTGTTCCTTCCTTCCGGCCCGGTGGTACAGGTGCGCGAGAGTCGCGGAGTGCAGGTCCTGAATGATCCGGATCCCGATATTCTCTATGACGGGCCCCTTGTGGTTCTGGTTAACCGGCGCAGTGCTTCGGCATCGGAGATTCTGGCGGCAGCCCTTCAGGATTATGGGCGAGCCGTCATTGTCGGTGATTCCAAGACCCACGGGAAAGGAACGGTCCAGTCATGGCAGCCCCTTGATGAGCGGAGATCCGGTTTGGGCTCAATCAAGGTGACCACCCATTCCTTCTACCGCGTGGCGGGTGGATCCACCCAGATGAAGGGCGTGGTTCCCGACATCACGATTCCCTCGGTGCTGGATGTGCTGGAAGTGGGGGAGGAATACCTGCCGAATGCCATTCCTTGGACTGTGATCAGCATGGCCCGCTATCAGCCCTTTGCGGATCTGGCGCCCCTGATTCCGGCGCTCAAGCGTGCTTCCGAGGTGCGCCGTGCCGCCGATCATCGTTTCAAGGCGCAGGGGGATGTGATCGGCCGAGTAAAGAAGCTCCAGTCGGCCCTGGAAATATCCCTGAACCTGAAAGACCGCCTGGCGCTCGCCAGCGAGGAAAAGGGACTTGAAAAGGCCCAGGACGAAATGGCCGTCGAGGATGACGATGACGCGGTGAAGAAGAATCCCGAGAAGGATATTGTACTGAAGGAAACGGAACGTATCCTGGCAGATTTGATCGGCCAGTTGCGAGCGAAGGAGAAGAAGGATGAAAATTCCATTTTGGAAAATGCATGGGGCCGGAAATGATTTTATCCTGGTGGATGACCGGGCGCTGACGTTTCCGGCATCGGATCATTCCTGGCTGGCCGCCATCGGCGCCCGCCGTACCGGCGTGGGGTGCGAGGGTATTATTCTCATTCAGCCCTCCGATCAGGCACATTTTACCATGCGCTTTTTCAATCCGGACGGCAGCGAGGTGGACATGTGCGGCAATGGTGCCCGTTGCATCGCCCGCCTGGCGCATGAACTTGGCGTCGCTCCCGACCACATGAAGTTTGAGACCGGGGCGGGGATGATCGAGGCCAGGATGATTGACGAGCGGGTTCAGCTGGCCATGACAACCCCCAGGGAGTGGCGGCTGGATCATGTGCTTGACCTCAACGGCGTGAGGCGGTCCTACGGGTTTGTGAACAGCGGGGTCCCGCATGTGGTCATGCCCGTGGAGGACCTTGATGCGGAGGATGTCGCGACGAATGGGGCAGCCGTCCGCTACCATAAGGATTTCGCGCCCAAGGGCACGAACGCCAATTTCATCAAGGTCACGGGCCCGGCGGCACTGCGGATCCGCACCTATGAGCGCGGGGTTGAGGCCGAGACGCTGGCCTGCGGCACCGGCATGGTGGCGGCGGCGTTGATCGCCGGGAAGATGGGCTGGGTGAAGCCGCCGGTCCAGGTCACCTGTGCCAGCAACGATGTGATTGTGATCAACTATGAGCTGACGGCGGAGGGCGCGCAGAAGGTGACGATGCTCGGCCCTGCCGAACATGTGTTTCAGGGAATGCTGGAATACAAGACTCCGTGAAAATAGCGACATTCAATGTGAACTCCGTCCGGTCCCGGATGGGGATCCTTCTGGACTGGCTGAAGACCAACCGTCCGGATGTGATTTGTCTCCAGGAGACCAAGGTGGTGGATGCCGATTTCCCCCTGGCGCCGATTCGCGAGGCCGGTTACCACGCGGCCTACCGCGGGGAAAAATCCTACAACGGCGTCGCGATCCTTTCCCTCTCCGAACCCCGGGAAGTCCGGTTTGGGCTTGATGACGGCGGGCAGGCTGACGAAACCCGGCTGGCCTGTGCCGTGATCAACGGCATCCCCGTGGTCAATACCTATATTCCCCAGGGGCGTGACATCGAGCATGCGATGTACCGTTATAAGATCGAATGGCTTGGCCGGCTCCGGAACTATTTCGACAGGCATTTCAGTCCCCGAAAGCCCCTGGTCTGGACGGGTGATTTGAACATTGCCCGGGCGGCGGCGGACATTCATAATGCCAGCCAGCAGACGGAGCATGTGTGTTATCATGTGGATGCCCGGAAGGCTTTTGAGAAAACCGTGGAGTGGGGGTTTGTGGATGTATTCCGGAAGCATTGCCCCGATCCCGGACAGTATACGTTTTTTGACTACCGGCAGCGGGATTCGGTGGCGCGGAACCTGGGATGGCGGATTGATTACATCATGGCAACCCGCCCCCTGGCAGCGAAATCAGCGGACGCCCGGATTGACCTCAAGCCCCGCTTGGCGGAAAAGCCGTCGGATCACACGGTTCTGGTGGCGGAGTTCGACGTGTAACAGGTGCCTGAGAGGGGTGCATTATGCAGGGAATATTCGAATGGAATCTCGGCCTGCGCTTCATTGTGGCGCTGGCGCTTGGGTTTCTGATCGGCCTTGAGCGCGAAACCGGGCGCAAGGAACATGCCAAGTTCTTCTTTGGCGGAGTCCGGACTTTCCCTGTTGTCAGCGTTTTCGGGTTTTCCTGTGCCTGGTTGTATTCCAGCGGAGTCACGCTACTGTTGCCGGTGGGGCTGGTTGCCGTGGCGGCGTTGGCGGTTGTGGCGTATCTTGAGAAGATCAAGGCGGGCCGACTCGGGGCCACCAGTGAGGTTTCGGTCCTGTTGACCTATGTGGTCGGTGTGCTGGCTTGTCTGGCGGATGTCCGGTTTCCGATCGCCATCGCCGTCATCAATACCCTCCTGTTGTCCGAGAAGTCGACCCTTGAGAATTACGTGGAGCGGCTGGACCGGACGGAGTTCCTGGCTATGCTCAAGTTCCTTCTGGTCACGGTGGTGATATACCCGGCGCTTCCGAACGTGGAGTTCACGGCCTATAAACTGAATCCTGCCCGCATCTGGCAGATTGTGGTGCTGGTGTCGGCCATTGGATTTGTCGGCTATATCCTGTCCCGTAAGTTGGGTCCCCGGCTGGGGCTTCCGCTTTCGGGGTTGCTGGGCGGGATCGTGTCGAGTACGGCGGTGAGTGTGGCTACGGGCCGGATTGCTCGGGAAAATCCGGCGCAGGCAGGGGCAGCCCTCCAGTCGACTTTGCTGGCCAGCAGTGTGATGTACGTCAGGCTGATTGTCCTGATGGCCGTGTTCGGTGGCGGGTTTATGGAGCGGCTGGATTGGCGGCTTGCGGTCCTGTCCACGGTCGGCCTCATGCTGGCCCTGACCGTTCGTAAGAAGGAGGCCGTTCCGGAGGTGGCGCCGGGGGGGATGCCGAGCCTCCAGAATCCCGTGGAGATCCGGGTAGCCTTACTGTTTGCCGTTATCTTTGTCGGATTGAAGGTGGCAACCAATCTGGCCAGGGAGAACTTCGGGCAGGTCGGCGTGTTCGGCCTGAGTGTTCTGTCCGGCCTTGTCGATGTGGATCCTTTTTTTCTGTCGGTCGTCCAAGGCCCCTCGCAGGGGAGGCTGATGGTACAGGCGATCATTATCGCCGTGATGATGAACACCCTGGCGAAGGGTACCTACTTTGCTGCCCTGAGCCGCGGAAACCGGGTCCGGGTGCTGTGGCGCTACGGACTCTGGGCGGCATGTCATCTGCCGCTGTTGTGGATATAGATAATGGAACGGGAGGGAGATTCATGAAAAAGCTGTTTGCCTATGCCGCCGTATTGGCCGTGTTGGTTGTGTCGGGGTGTGTGAGCACGCAGGCGCGCCGGATCGAGCGGGATCCCGGGCTGTTTGCCTCTTTCCCGGCTGAAGTCCAGGCCAAGGTCAGGACGGGGGATGTGGATATCGGATTTACCCGCGACATGGCGAGGATGGCACTGGGCAATCCCGATCATATCCGTACCCGCAAGACTGACGCCGGACAGGGGGAGGTCTGGATCTACACGCGGGCCAACACCATCAGCCACTATGAGCCGATGGATACCGGGTATTGGTATCGGGATCGCAACGGGCACATGCGCCGCTCCTACGAGACCCATTGGGTGGAGCACAGCTTCACCGAGGAATATCCCACGATGCGTCTCGAATTCGATGACGGGAAGATCAAGGCTGTCGAGCGGTTAAAGCCGTGATCTTAAGCACCACGGTCCGGTTCTTTTTCCGGCTTTCCGCGGTGGTGTTCGGGTGGGGCGGGTTGGCGTCGCCATCCGAGGAGAGGGTGATGGCGCCAGTCGGCCAGCCGCATTGCTTCGTCAGGTAGCTTGATGCGGTTCTGGCCCGCGCGAGTCCCAGCGACTTATTGTTGGCTGCGGCCGTTTTCCCGGTGGCCTTGGAAGGGTCGGTATGGCCTTCCACTTCGATTTTGAATCCCTTGCCTTTCAGCGCCGTGGCCACGGCCTTCAGGTCCTGTTTCGCCCCGTCTGACAATTCGGTGTTCTTGGTGAAGAGCCCGTCGTCAAATACCACCTTCATTTCACGGCTGGTAGAGGTGGTTTTCCAATGGCCGCCCTCGAGCGTGGGCCAGGCAGCTGCCGCAGGCTTGACGGCTGGCGCAATCGGTTTCGGTTGGGATGCCACGATGCGCGGGGACGGCGACACGGGCTTAGGTTCAGCCGTCAGGATAGG
>JBAXRC010000070.1:0-7990 GCA_037131415.1 bacterium
AGCCAGGGCTCCATGCCCCGGGGCAGGGGGACTTCAGCCCTGCCGGCGGCGGGAAGCGTGTCGGTTTTCACGATGATCTCGGCCGTGTTGGTTTCCACGGAGATGACTTCCTGCCGGCTGGTTTCAAGTTGTTCCCGTGATAGATTGACTCCGGTCAGGCGGAGGCGCACGGCAGGTTGGGATGAGAGGCGGTTCACATCGCCCCGGATCGGTACAGCCAGTGAGGTCAGGAGATCCCCGGTGTCGGAGGACTTGACCGGGGATAAGGCTTCCTGGGAAGTGCAGCTTTCCATGGCCCAGCCAAAAGGCGTCAGTTGCCGGAGCATCACTCCCTCGGCATCCATCCAGGAAAGGGTTTCCATGCCGTCCATCTTGGCGGCCAGCACGGTGGTCTCGTGGGTCTGGTTCCGCAGGATAAGGGTTTCCCGGCGCAGGGCGCGGACGGTCACGTTCTGGGCGGACAGGGTGATGGGGTTGAATACCCGGAGCGTGACCTGGCGACCCGGGGTCAGGGACTTGAGCGTCATTTCCGTCATGGGCGAATAGATCACGGCGTCATCCGGGATGGTAACCGTGAGGCGCTGGATGGAGCTTGCGCTCTTGATTTTCACGTCAAAGACGTTGCCTTGCTGGCGTTGCCCGTCAACGGTGATGCTGTAGCCGGAGGACGAGAGCGCGAAATGGAACAGTTGCAGGTTGTACAAGGCATCCACGGTGGCGTCCGAGGTGACGCTGATGCGCTGGCGTGAGCCCATGACCGTCAGGGTGAGGAGGGTGCGGTTGTTGACACGGTATTGGCGCAAGGCGTTTTTCTCGTCGATATCCACCGAGGTGTGGGAATAGCCGATGGATTGTCCCTGAAAGGTGATGACCATCCACCGGTCCATGATCATGATGCCCTGGTCAAGGAATGTCCGGTAGCCTGAGGACGCGCGATCCAGAAGGCTTGGATAGGCCTCATACAGAACCAGCCAGCCCATCGCACCCAGCCAGAGGATCAGGGTCGACGTGACGATGATGGTGCGTTTGGTCACAGGCGAATAGGTAACACTTCCAAAAGGAGGATTAAAGGGAAATGATGGGGAAGTCCTTCCTGTCGTTGTTTCCGTACTGGTACCGAAAAGTTTTTCCCTTTTCGAAGGCGAGGCTTGCCGAGCCGCGTGGACGGGGTCTCCGATTGAGAGTTTCTTCCTGGCGCTTCCCTGTTGTCCAACCCGCCCGGAACCTGACTTTCGGCCCTCGGCGCTACCCGCGCCGCGCCAGAGAAGTAATGGTTGGGTATGGAAAAATGATGCAACGCAATGCCAGGGGTAGGTATGTATTGCATAGGCTGGATAGATTTGCTCTATTTCCTGCGGAATGTCGATGATCCGGATGCAGCCTCTTGGCAGTATCGGCAAGTTTCAGTCGCTATCCAAGGCGACCAGGAGCTGAGTTAAAATAAAGGATACAAATGAAGACAAGATTCTCTCAAATAGGGGTGTCACTGTTGGCGTTCATCAGCGTCTGTTCGACGCTCCAGGCGGCGAACAAGCTGAAGGCGCTGATCGTTGACGGCCAGAACAACCACAACTGGAAAGCCGCGACGCCTGTCATGAAGTGGACGCTTGAGGAGACCGGCCGTTTCACCGTCGATGTGTCCACCACGCCCTCCGGCGCAGTCGGCGACGAGTGGCAGCCGAAGTTTTCCGGCTACGACGTGGTCATTGACAACTACAACGGCCAGAAATGGCCCGAAGCCGTGCAGAAATCATTCGTCGAGTACGTCCGTAAAGGTGGCGGGCTGGTCATTGTCCACGCCGCCGACAACGCCTTCGGCGATTGGGCCGACTTCAACGAAATGATCGGTGTCGGCGGCTGGGGTGGTCGTAATGAGAAGACGGGGCCCATGCTGTACTGGAAGGACGGCAAGATCGTGCGCGATGAGTCGCCCGGCAGCGGCGGCGCGCACGGCGCGAATCATGAGTACGTCGTCGAAACGCGTGCGAAGCATCCGATCCTGAAAGGCCTGCCGCCCCAGTGGAAGCACGCCAGCGACGAGTTGTACGCCAAACTGCGCGGTCCGGCCACGAACCTCACCGTGATCGCCACGGCGTTTTCCGCACCAGGCAAGGGCGGGACCGGTAAGAACGAGCCGATCCTGATGGTGATCAAGTACGGCAAGGGCCGCGTGTTCCACACGGTGCTCGGCCACGACACGCGGTCGATGTCCGGAGTCGGTTTCCAGGTTACCCTGGCCCGCGGTGCCGAGTGGGCCGCCACCGGCAAGGTCACGCTGCCGCCGCCGAAGCCTGAGGATATGCCGGCCGACAAGGTCGTGACGCGCGAGATGCCGAAATAGTTCCTGAAGCACGGTCATCCCATAAGCAACGTTTCATGACCACAGCAACCCGTATCGGCTGATGGCTTAGAAAAGTTTGCCGATGGTGGCTCGGTAACTGAAGGCGCTTGTGGCCGAAGATCCGGGCTTCATCAACCGCGGCCCGCCCGCGTCGCGAACCCGGCCTTTATTTCTTGGCGGCCCAGATCACCGCGTTCGCCATGATCTTGCGGATCTCAGGATTGAAGTAGATCGGGTTGGTCTCGTGTCCGGCCTGGAAATAGAAATACCGCCCCTTGCCCAAAGTCAAGCAGTACCCTTGGACGCTCTTCTCTTTCACGCCATTTTTATGGATGTGCGTGCCCATGAACGGCTTCGCGTCGGTGGGAGGTGCGCCGTACGGGTCACTATAACGCTCTTCGTTCTCGATGGTGAACTCCTTGGCGACCCCTTTGGTGATGGGGTTCGAGGCGTCCGTCACGGTGATGACCGTTTCCTTGTTGTCACACACATAGGCAGAGAAGTTACAGGCCGTTCCCAGCAACTGCTTGTTGGGTTTGGCGAAGTGCGCGGAGTGCAACGCGATGAACCCCATGCCCTCTTCCTTGACACGCTTCTCAATCTTGGTGGCCAGTTCGTTCTTCACATTGCCGTGTTTTGCATGGCCCCACCAGATCAGCACGTCGGCCTTGGCCAGCAGCGCGTCCGGCAATCCCTGGTCCGGATCGCTCAGGTTCGCCACCACGACCTCCCAGTTCTTCATCTTTTTTGAAGCGCGCAACCCTTCGGCGATCGCCGTATTGATGTCATTGGAATAAACATTCTTCGGTGCCGTTCCCTCGGACCACACCACTACCGTTTTTTTTGGCGCCGCCATCCCGCAGACCGCCGCACCCATTACCAACGCCGCCATCATGACCAGTTTCATTGCTTCTCCGTATTTGTTGTTCATCATCAAAACCGCACAGCAAGCCAGCACCTGAATTTGAGGTTTATAGTGATTAATGTCTCCGGGCACAAGCCCCGCCGCATTCTGTCTGCGAAGTGGCGGGAACTGATAAACCAGTGTGGGAAGCTCTGTTGAAGGGGGTGAGGTCTGTAATAACTCGCTTCTCCATGGCATTTCGCGAAAAAACAATGGACTTGTTTTTGTTTTTTAGCGTAGAAACCAGCAGTTGGTATTTTCATGGAAAACAAGACCTATAAAAATCGGGCATGGTGGTTCATGGTTCTGGCCGTGCTGGCCTTCGGGCTCGTGTTGCGAACCAGTGGCCTCTTTCGAGGGTTGGAGGAGGGCTATTGTTTCCACCCCGATGCCCCCAAGCAGGTGGCGGCGCTGGGCAATTTCCTCGAGGGTCGCTATGTCTGGTATGTCGGAAGTCTTTTTTACGACGGGTATCCGCTCGGCCTGAATCATGTGGATGAGTGGATTCTTCGCCCTGTTCTGGCCATTCACCATGGGGTGCGAGGCTATCTCTTTCCAGATTCCGCAAACCCTCCTCTGCCTGACCGGGCCATGCTGTACTATTGGGCGCGGAGCCTGCGTGTCCTGTACGGCATGATCTGTCTGGGGCTTTCACTCCTCATTGCGCGGAGGGTCCTGGTTGGTCGAGGGGGCACCTTGGCGGTGCTTTCGCTGGCCGCGCTGGCTCCTCTCCCCGTCGTGGTGACCCATGCCGCCACAGGAGATATTGGGGTCGATTTGTTCACTCTGGCCGCCATGATGAGCCTATGCCTTTATGCCGGACGGTCGCGCCTGTCCTGGATTGCCCTGACCGGGGTCGCCATCGGCCTGGCTTTCTCCGTTAAATATCAGGGTGCCCTGGCCGGGCTGCCCCTGCTTTTTTTTATGCTTTTCAAGTTCCGTCCGGCCGGATTCGTGCGGAACACACTGCTTCCCGGCTTGGTGGCTGCCGCGGGGTTTGCAGGCGGAGTCCTGCTGGGTACTCCGGCGTTTCTAGTCAATGGGCAGAGGACTTGGCGTGATATTCGTGCCAACTTCGAGTTTATCCGGAACTACAACATCAGCGAGGAGTTCCTGTCAAAAACCCCTGTGGGAAAAGCGGTATATTGTCTGGTGGAAAATATCCCGAAGGTCATGGGGGCACTGGGGTGGATCCTGACTTTCCTGGCGTTCGCAGGACTGATCCGGGCGGGTTTGCAATTGAGGGAGGCCCTGCGGCGCCACGCCCCGGACTCGGCGGAGCGACATCAGGCGATTCTGGTTTTCTCCCTTTTCGCGTTTCCCTTTGCGGCGATTTTTGTTTCCCTGCTTGGAAAACCTGAAGTTCAGCCGTTCCACTTTGCCTATCTTCAGGTGCCCCTGATTCTTGCTGCAGTCTATGCCTTGAAGGCGCTCTGGGCGTGTCCCGGCCTGCGCCGGACGGCCGCCGCCATCCTGTTCCTGTCCGCGTTGCTTGAATTCGGGGTGGGCGCTGAGCGGGAGAATTTCTTCTGGCGGCGCGGGGATACCCTCTCGTGGAAAAAGCAATTGCCCGGCCTGTTGCTTGCCGATCCGGAAGCCCATGGCGAAACCAACGGCGTCATCAAATCCCTGTATCTCGAGCCTGGCGGCCTGGCCATATTCCGGAACCGTGCGTATGAGGTGCTGTTCCCGCATGCGGAGTTCTGGAATCGGATCCACATGGCCCCTGTTCCCGATGTTCCCTGTTCGGTGGATCAGGATTGGATTTTTGCGAATGGACCGGTCTTTCCCCGGAACGACCGGATGTTCCGTGTGCCGCGTGACTCCACCGTCTCCCGCCAGATTGTTTTTCCTGCCGAGCCGGGGACCGTTGAAATCGGATTGAGGTCCGGTTCCTGGCCTGCCGTCATTACCCTTGAACTGGGGGGTGAGAAGCGGACCGTTACGCTCCCTCCCAATGAACAGGTGATCCTCCTTGTCACCCCTCGTCGCTGGCGATTTTCCGGCGAAATTTCCTCAAATCCAGTGGGGCGCTGCATTGTTCCCTTCACGGTTCGGGCCGATTTTGGCTCCGCTACCGTCAGCGTGATGACCAAGGGGGAGGAATCTCATGTGTTCAAGCTGTTCGGGGGTGACCTTACGGAGCGAGCACAACTCAAGCCGACCGATTTCCCCTCTCCCGAGCTGGTTTCCGAAATGCGCCATCTCCGCTTTCTGGATGGTAGCGAGCGTGTCGACATGATTCCGAAACCGGAGCTGGGGATCGGTTATCGTTTCCCGAAACAGGGGATCAATTTGCCCTGCGGTCCTTATCTTTTGCAATGTGAGATCCGATCCCTCGCTCCCGGAACCGAGGTGAGTCTGAAGCTGGATGACCTTCACCGGTGCAGGGAGCTGGCGGTTTTCGAGGAGTCGCATCGCCTTCAGGAGGGGTTGAACGTGGTGACCTCCCGTTTCGCGAAGGCATTTGCCCCCTACGAGGGTCAAGTGGAGCTCAAGTGCCTTAAGGGGCGCTGTCGACTGGAGTCCTGGACGCTTGTGCCGGACACCTCCCGGATTCGGGCAGATCTTGCGATATGGAGCCAGGGTGGGGCGGCGCCTGCCTGGCTGGGACGGGGCGGTGGGACGAATAGTGTGCCGCCGGCCTGGGCTGGGACGCCGATCACCTTCGGCGGAAATATCCGCCTGACCCGGTTGGCGTTTCCGGCAATGATCAGGAAGGGCGTTCCGGTTTCCATCGACTGCGCGATGGAGTTTGAAAAGGGCGGCTTGGCTGATTTTCAGGATTACGTTGTCTTTATCCACCTTCTGGACAAGGCCGGGCACACGGTTCACCAATTTCACTTTCAGCTGTGGCGGGCTATGGCGCTCGGGCGGCTGAATAAACCCATTCTGTGTGACGCTCCGGAAACCGTGCCGCCCGGTCCATACGGTTTGGAAGTCGGCCTGTATGACGCCCGGACTGAGAGAAGGGTTTCGATCCAAGGCGCAGGCCTTTCGGACCGGGAGCGAAAAAAGCGGAATCACGTTTTCGGAAAGACCATTTTAGAGGAGCCTGAAAGGACCGGACTTTGATTTTCGAGAATCCATTCGCAATGATAGCTGCCGTGCTGGCCTTGGCGGCAGGGATTGGCGCTTTGGGGTTGAAGTTGCGGCAACCCTTGGTGATCGCATTTCTGCTCACGGGCGTCCTGGTCGGGCCTTCGGGCGTGAACCTGATTCACGACCATACCCAGCTGTCCTTGTTCGCAAGCATGGGGATTGCCATCCTGCTGTTCGTGGTCGGGTTGCGGCTTGATGTCAGTATGATTCGCACGGTGGGGCCGGTCGCCCTCGCGGTTGGACTGGGACAATTGGTGTTTACCTTTGCCTTTGGCTGGGGTTTTGCCTGGGTCTTCGGGATGACGTTGATCACGGCCCTTTATGTATCGATGGCGCTGACATTTTCCAGCACGATCATCATCGTCAAACTGCTGTCCGACAAAAAGGAGATTGATTCGCTTTACGGCCGCATTACGGTTGGGATCCTGATTGTCCAGGACATTGCCGCCGTGCTGGCACTGGTGGTGTTGACGGCGTTTGGCGGGGAACGGGCGGACACCCTGCTGGTGACGATGTTTCAGGTGACACTTAAGGGCGTCGCTTTTCTGGGCGGGCTGGCGGCTTTGATGCGATGGGTGATTCCCGGAACCCTGGTCTATATCGCCCGGTCTCCTGAGTTGTTGGCCCTTGCCGGGATTACCTGGGCGGTGGCGCTGGCGCTGTTGTCGGAACTTCTTGGATTCAGCAAGGAAGTCGGGGCGTTCCTGGCGGGAGTTTCACTTGCCTCGACGGAGCAGCGCGATGCGATGGGTGCCCGGCTGGTGGTGCTCCGGGATTTCCTGCTGTTGTTTTTCTTCATCGATCTGGGGGCTCGTCTCAATATCGGAGCGCTTGGCCCGGATGCGGGGAAGGCTGTTTTGTTTTCCCTGTTTGTGCTGATCGGCAAGCCATTGATCGTGATGGCGATCATGGGCGGGATGGGATACCGGAAGCGCACGGGATTCATGTGTGGTCTGGCCCTGGCGCAGATCAGTGAGTTTTCGTTGATTCTTGCCGCACTGGGAGTTCGGTTGGGGCACCTTGATGCGGCGACTATGAACTTGATCACCATGGTCGGTATCCTGACCTTTTTTGTGTCATCCTATCTGATCCTCGATAGCGGGCGGATCTATGCCTGGGTGTCGCCAATCTGGAATATGTTTGAACGGCGGGTAGCCAAGGCGGAACCCGGACTCCCGGAACCGTCCGCGTCGGGAACCAGCGGGTTGTTCCTGCTCCTTGGACTTGGCAGCTATGGAACGGAGATTGCCCGGCATTTGCGCCGGCGTGAGCGGGCTGTAATGGCCGTGGATTTTGATCCCGAGGCCAGGCAGCGGGGTGAGTCCCTGGGGGTCTCCGTTATCTACGGGGATGCCAGTGATCCTGAAGTGCTCGCCCGGCTTCCCCTGGCGCAAGTCAGGTGGGTTATTTTTACCCCGCGTGACCGCGAGTTAAGCGTGGCGATGATGCACCTGCTCCGTGATGCAGGGTACACGGGACGGATCGTGCTCACGGCGGCCAGTGCGAAGGATGTGGAGATACTTCGAGCAGCTGGAGCGAACGAAGTACTCAGGCCCTTTACAGATGCCGCTGAGCAGGCGGCTGAGATGCTTACGGGCGCTGTGCATATGCTGCCGAGTTTTGACGACTGGCCCGTCTTAGTC
>JBAXRC010000071.1:0-7980 GCA_037131415.1 bacterium
CCCGGAAGGGGCTGGCCACTCTTGAGGTCATAGACGAAATTCAGATTATTGAACCCGATGCCCGAGACGTCTTTACGCACAGCCTCGGCCACTCCAGGATCCCCGTACACGGCGGTTCCCTTCAAGTCCTCCTGCCTCGCGCCGAGATACTTGGCCCAGGTTTCCGCCGCCCCGCAGGCATCTGATCGTGTATAAGCATGGAGCGGAGCCGGTATACCGCCCACGAAACTCCAGTCCTGAACATTTCCCTTCACAAAGATGGCGATATATTCCTCTTTCTTGAGACCCCGTTTGGCGAGGATGCCGCCGTTCGGGTTTGAGGCATTCATGACGGGAATCACGGCATCCTTGACCACCGCCACCCACCAGGCTCCCTTGCCCGCTTCGGAGGGATTGATATCCCGTGAAACCATGCCGATATCGGCGGCGCCTGATAAGGCATCCGTCATCCCTTTTCCGGCTCCGCCTGCTGAAATATCGATCTGAATCCCGGGATATGACTTCCTATATTCTTCCGCCCATTTCACCATCATCGGGTAAAGCGCCCAGGCACCCGAAACCGTGATCCTGGCCTCTGGCGCGGCCTGCCGCTTTCCACAGCCAGCGCCCATGAGTGAAACCACGGCAAGTAAGACCGACACCCCGTTTCGAAACTGCCCATGCTTCATAATACGATCCCATTCATTTTCATTGTTGCCGGAGACTCATCAGTCGCTCAATCACTTCCGCTGTTTCTTCCCGAATGGCCATCCCGTCAGCTTCGCTGAACGAAGGCGCGTAGTACCGCGGAAACCGGATGCGTTCCGCAAAGCGTTCAGCGCCACTCTCGGCGTCGGCAAACTCACCGTGCTCAGCGATCTTCTGAAGCTCGGTGGCCGGCCGTTCGCACAATTCCTCAAACTGGACTAGTCGCACCGCTTTCCGGAAGACCTGATTCGATTCCATGCGATCCGCAAGAAACCCGTGTATGGAGGCCCAGTACCGTGCCCAACCGCGCACCTCTTCACCGGCGGCCCACAACGCTTCGACCTCCCGGGCCCGGGCCGTGTCCCCCGCGTTGATCACACGCCGGTCCGGCCCGAATTCGAAGTGTCCGACGCGGCGCAGATGTTCAAGTGCGCGGGAGTTGCCCCGCAGGTTTTCCGTGAAAATCCTGTTCTGCTTCATCAGCGAGGCTACATGCCCGGCAGGCTCCCGAACCGGCACCACGAAAAGCGCATCCGGGAAAACGCGAAGGAGATACTCGAGCCGTGTGACGTTGTAATTTCCCTTCGATACATAACGCCGCCCCTTGCGCACGAAAAGGATCTTACTCAAGTGGTCGCGAAAGAACGCCTCGAAGGCGGGGTTCACCGTGGCCGCATCCAGCACCTGGCTGGCGGCGGAATCATGGGCCAGCGGAAAGAAACTCATCCAGATGGGCTCTTCCATCGCCTCCGGGCTTTCGGGC
This sequence comes from bacterium, assembly GCA_037131415.1. GTDB lineage: Bacteria > Verrucomicrobiota > Kiritimatiellia > CAIKKV01 > CAITUY01 > JAABPW01. Next base: position 1,451 of record JBAXRC010000071.1, read on the forward strand.
GTGATCCGGATGCCATCGCGATGGCTCCGCTCGACGGGATCCATGCTTTTCCGGGGCGTGAGATCCAGAAACTTGTTCCACCAAACGGGTATGTGGACCAGCGGGAAATCGCGATAGCGATGGGTGGCCACCCCTTCGAGGGTCGCCATGAACTCCAGCAGGATCGTGGTCCCCGACCTTGCCAGCCCGGCAATGAACACCGGCTTCTGAACCGGACAGGCTTGCAATTCCTCGGCAAACCACCGGCTCTCGCGGTATCCCAGCCGAACGGCGCGCCCCGGCAACTTCCAAACCCATTGGCTCAGCCGGCTGGTCATCCAGTCAACCTGGAAGTCCGAACTCTCTTGCGATGTTTTGTCCATGAACCTTACTCCGGTGCGCCCAACCTACACCATGTGCCAGACCCTCTTGATCACCAGCGAAACCGCCAGCATGACGAAACTGAACGGCACATACCATGCCCTGAACCAGGACGGACCAAATGACAGGGTGTCCCGCACAGGGGTGCCGTAGACGGAGTCCATCCAGAGGAAAATGGCAATTACGGGGACCGCAGACACCAAGGCGGGACCTAAACACAAGCCCATATGCCGGAGTGCCGCGAGCAGGGACGCCCTTATGAGCGGAAGCAGCCCGTCCGCTGGACCATCATACCCGGAAAGCGCCAGCCGCGTCCGGGCGACGTCATCTTTAGCCGCCACCAGACTCTTCTGAGGTGACAGCATCCGATAGAGCCCCATGGAGATAACTCCGCAAAGTGCGGCCCAAAATGCGATTTTTGCCAAATCAGGAAGGAATCCAAGCAACCGCGTATCAATAAGGTCAAGAAGAGGTGCTGTCATGTGAATGATCCATCTCCGGAGCCTTTTCGCTGCCTGCCGCACCTCGTCTCCAGCGCTTGAGCAGGCGGCGGATCGGCCACGAAAGGACAGCCCATAACGCCACAAGCAGGGTGAGGCAAAGCCCGATGAACGATCCGACCAGTGTCAGTCCCGCTCCGGGTCCGACATACGCCATGGCTGAAGGCACAATGCCAAAGAGACTTACAATGGCGATTAACACAAGGGATAGGCGTGTATTCACGGTATACCTTTCATTTGAGCTTGTTTTGAAATAAGATACTCTCGGAATGACGGGTCGAGGTTTTCCGGCGCGATGCGCTCGCCAGTACTGAGAACCGGAATAAGTTCACCGTTCTTTCCGCCTCTGACAGGATTGATAAATTCCCAGACCACATCACCCGTGGTCGTCACTTCGAGAAGTCGTCCAGAATCCGATTCCGTGATGAGCGTGTTGCCGTTGGGCAGTCGCTGGGCGCCCGACCGCTTCAAGCTGATCAGGGGATTTGCATCCGTACCATGGTAAGACCAAATCAGTCCACCGGTCAGCGGATCAAACTCGATAACACGCGAGACCCCGCCAACGTCCAAGTTGCCGCAGTTGTCAAAAAGCATCATGTGCCCATTATCCAATAAGTCGGGGTCATGCTGGAGCCGCCATGATCCGGTTGTGAGCCACACGACACGGCGTGTGGCCGGATCCAGCAGACCTAGCGAACTATAAAAGTGCGGCATGCTGATCAACACCTGTCCCGGAGCTGCAACCGGAAACTGCCTGGCCGTTTGCGCCGTGACCACACGGGCCGCATTGCAGTGCATATATTCGCCAAACTCGGTCTTGATACCATATTTATCCAACCGGTCCTTGAATCGGGAATTCGCAAACGCCTCGAACATGGAAATCTCATCCAATTTCTTTCCGTCAGGTGAAAGGATGACGAGATAATCCTCCAGACACGGGTAATCAAGATTCAAGCCGGGAAAAGGCTCTGTCCTGATCTGGTGGGTCAGACCGTAGATGCGCCCGTCGTCACCGATGGTGAAATCATGATGCGCATTCCCAAGAAACTTCCAAATCAGACGGGAATCGCGGTCAATCTTGATGATCCCCTGCCCCCAGGGTGTGCCCCCGTTGCCTTCCACGACGGCCATCAGATCGCCGTTCGGGAAGACCTTCGCTTTGAACCAAAATATCTGGTGAGGGGGGCGCGGACTCTTGACCTCGCCGGAAGAATCCCAGATGCGGTCATAGGGAAGTGTCCATTCATGAACGACCTTCCCGTCCATATCGATGAGGATGGCGCCCTGGACATGACCAGATGTGTAGAGGGTGTAACCCGCGCAAGCCTTGACGGGGTCGTGAACCGTTACCCCGCTGCCCTTGAACCGGTTCGTCGACCAGAGGTCGGCGCTGTATCTCATGCGCCAATAGTGCACGCTAGCCCTGGCGGCCTTGGCCCCCTCATAGGCATCGCGCAGTAAATGCCCGGGAAAACACCCATGTTGGACGGAGATGCCCCCCCACACCAGGCAAAGGAAACACAGCCCGAGCCACGCACTGGCAGCATGCCATTTTAAGAACTTTTTTTCTTCTGGCTCGTTGTCGTTATTCAGGATCATATCATTTCCATTTCGCTCAGTGACTATGCCTTGAGCAATTGAGGTTGACTATGAATCCGAAATGTTAGTCAGGGATTAGGGAGTGGTTACACCTTTGCGTGGCTCTTTTGCGCAAGCGCCTCGCTTAAAGAGAACCCGGAGACAACTCTCGTTGCCTCCGGGTTCAGAACCACTAACCAACAACACTCTTGCTTACGGCGTCACGATGACCTGGACGCTGTCGTAGATCAGCTTGTCAATCTGAAGTATCCCGTCCATTTTGGAGTCCACACCGAAGAAGAACGAGTTCGTGCCGACCGGCAGCGTGGTGCTGTCGAGCATCGGCGTCACACCCATCGAGGCGAACGGCCCCTTGTAGGTGACCTTGATGCTCTTCTGCCAGAGACTGGACGCCGCGTCATAGTACTGCCAATTGGCATCCGGAGTCTCCTGTAGCATCCACCAGTCCTTGTTCGAGACGCCCTGGCCCTTGTTCACCGTGATCGCCACCTGCACCCGCTCGCCTGCGGCCACCGTCAACGGCGCGTTGAACCCGTTGGCCGTGATCACCAGTCTCGGCGCCGTGCCGAACTCGCAGGCGCCGATGTCCACGATCGTCTTGCCATCGCCATTTCCGTCCTGAAGGCGGGTCTTGCCGTCCACATCCTTCGCGCCGGTCATCCACGTCTGGTTCGTCCCTGCGTCAATACACGGCGAAGTGCCCGCCAGCGCGTAGTTGCCCCACGCCTGACCGATGAACTGTGGCGCCAGCGCGATATTCCCCGTGCCCACGGGCAACGGCTTGGCGCAGTTCCGCAGGAACGTACCGGCGCTGCGGTAATACTCCACCGATGACGGCGCCGTGTTGCTCCAGATGATCGTGTTGCGCACTACCGCATGGTCGGCATACAGCCCGCCAGCCTGCGTGGTCGCAGTGTTGTCGCTCAGCGTGCAATTCTCCACCACGCCCGTCGTCAGCGCCGCCACACCGCCGCCGTAGGGCGAATTGTTGAAGACCACCACGCAGTCGCGCAGCGTCGCCGCGCTTTCGACGGCCGCGCCGCCGCCACCCAGGCTCGAGCTGTTGCCCTTGATGAGGCAATCCGAAACCAGTCCGCCCGCTTCGGCGAAGACACCGCCGCCGAACACCTGACGATCCCACGCCGTGGTGTAGCTCCCTGTCGGCAACTCACGGGTATGCCCCTTGGTCAGCGTGAATCCGACCAGCGACGCCCCGCTACCAACATAGGCGCATCGAATGGCCGACGGACCGTTTGTCGCGGATTTATCCGCCGATCCCTCGATGACCGTCACGACCGCGCCGTTGATACTGCGAACCGTCACCGCCTTGGTCAGCGCCACACGCGTTTCCATCCCGTTCAGGTTCGTCGAACCCGTGTTGTAGACGCCGTTGGTCACCCACACCGTTCCGCCAACCTCCACCGCGTCGATCGCGTCCTGGATTCCGGCAAAGGCATCCACACCATATTCATGGCCGTTCGCATTCCCCTCGCTGTAGGTTGCCCCGACATGCGTCACCGCCGGCTGCACCACCGTCACCATCACAACTGCCGAGGTGGTTACCAGTCCTGCACCATCCTGCGCCACCGCCGTCAGTAGATGGCTCCCCACCGTCGCTGCCGTCCAGTTCGCTGTATAGGGCTCCACGGTGTCGGTTCCCACCAGGATACCGTCCACGAAGAAGGTCACGCCAGCCACCGATACGTCATCGGACGCCGTCGCCGCCAGCGAAACCGTCTGGCCGCGCAGGTAAGTAGCGCCATTGGTCGGCGCCACAAGGGATACCGAGGGAGGAGTATTCTCGACCAGGAGTTGCACCGTGCCCGGCACGTTGGTCGAGACCGAGTAGCGAAGAGAACTGTCGGGTACGGTACCGATGACGAGTCCGCTGCCGCTGATGGAGCCGCAGTTGAAGAGCGTGTAGGCACCCACACCGAAGCCCGAGCCCGTGATGTTCAGCGTGCCGTTCAGGGCCAGGTTGCCCGTCACCGTGATCGGGGCGCTGCCGGGCATGTATTCCAGCGTCGCGCCGCTTGCCACCGTCAGGGAGGCCGCCGTCAGGATGCCGTCCACCGCCAGCGTGCCGTTGGCAAGCGTCACCGCGCCGCTGACCGTGTTCGAGCCTTTCAGCGTCACGCGGCCTGTGCCCGCGGGAATCGACAGCGTCGTGTTGGTCACCACGGCATCCTTCCAGACGGTCGTGATCCCACCGCCGGCGTTGATCGCCACATTGCGGATATTCACCAGGCGGTTGGACACCACCATGCCAGCCGAGGTGTCGATATGCAGGATATTGACTGCCACCGGCGAGGGCGCGATATCGCCCGCGATGCCGCTGTCGTCCAGCAGGAACAGGTTATAGACATCGCCCGCCACCGCCGGATAGGAGAGATTGGCGATGGACTTGGACGCCCACCGCGCCGTGTTGGCGCTGAAGAGTGCGTTGTTCGTGTAGTCAACAATGCCCCGACCGTACTGGTCGCGGTAGTCCTGCGACCGGGCCATCGCGATACCGTTGGCCACCGCCGCGAAGAACGAGACCGGCGCCGAGATGGCATTCGCATCACTGTAGCCGCTGCCCAGCGCGTGCCCGCTCTTGGTGTCGTCCCACACGATGCGGTTGCGCAGATAGTCCGACCAGAAGAACTCCACAAAGTTGATGTCCAGACCCGTGTCCGGGTTCGTCTTCGAGTAGCCCTTGATCTTCGTGGCGCCATTCGTCGCCGTCTTCACGATCCCATCGGCCAGCCCCCAGGCCAGGCCTCGGTAGTGATCGTGCGTCATGGCTTGCGCGCCCAGTGTGGAGGGCGTGATGGGCATCGCCAGCGTGCTGGGCAGGATTGGCTGCAGGCCCGCATAGCCCGCGTCTCCGGAGAGCGCCAGCTGGTTGCCGTTGACGCCGTAGAGCATCGCGTTGTTCTCCGCCATGCGGCTGGTCCACCACGTGTCAGTCACCGCCACAGGTCCGACTGCGGCATTATAGAAGTTCGTCACAACATGACCCAGCACCACGCGGTGCAGTCCCGGCACCACGTCGCCGCTCTGCGTGTTCACCGGCGAGAGGTAGCCAGCCGAGGTATGGTGCCCGTCCGTGATATACCCATTGCCATCGGGGCCGATCATCACCGGCAGATCCTTGTCCTTCCAGTAGCCCACCGTGTAGGTCCCCTTCGTCTTCTGCGCCGTATAGTCATACATCACGCCGGCTCCCGTGTTGCTGGGCGCCACCTGGGTAAATCTCAGGAAGCTGAACATCGTCGCCTTGTAATCCACTTCGCGGTAACCCAGCGAACGCTGCGTCGCGCGCAGCGGGCTCGCATTGGCGGGATCCGCCTCCAGGTACACCCACGCCCCGTTCGTCAGGCCCACATCGAACGCCTGGTACACATTCGCATCCACCTTCACCGTCGGCGTCTGCACGAACACCGGGTTCGAGTAGAACCACAGGTCGGCCCAGGCCTTCAGCGCGGTATTATCCTGGGGATCAAGCAACGGGTTGCCCGCCGCGTCGGTCTGCCCGGCCACGCCAAGCCCGATGTTGCTGCCGCGCAGGCGGAAGTAGGTCTTGCGCCCCTTGGTATCGTACGTCAGGGTCATGCGCTTCCAGCCGCCACCCTCATCCGTCCAGGCCGTGCTCGTCACGCCCTGGCTGTCCGTCGCGCCGCCAACGGCGTCGAACCGGCCCACCACGCGGGTCGTCACATTGCTGTCCGACAGATAGGCGGGATCGTTGGTGGCGATCAGGCCGCTGAACTGGCCGGCGATCACATCAATATGATCCAGCACCGGCGTATTGATCCCCGCAGGCAGGTTCGTCGGGCAATTGTTCGCGCCCTCCGGGTCATGTACCCGGACGCTGACCGTCACCACCGTGCCCGTGGCATACAGGCGGCTACCCATCTTCGCGCCGTTCACCGTGAAGTCCAGAGCATCGATCAGGTCGCCTTCCACCACGAAGCTGTCACCCGAACGCAGACCGTCCACGATCGCCTGGGGATCATTGCCACTCTGGCGGGTATACGTCTTCTGGTACTCGCCCGGCCAGAAGTCCTCAACCGTTGTGTGGAAGTC
>JBAXRC010000072.1:0-7935 GCA_037131415.1 bacterium
GTACACGGCGCGGCACTGCTCACTGCTGCCGGCATCCACCTTGAGCGACTCGATGGCGTTCATCAACTCCATGATCTGCGCGATCGCGGTGTTGAACTGGAAGGCGCCTTCCAGGTCGTGTGTGATCTTGGCGATGCTCTCGTGCAGCTTGCGGTAAAGATCCCGCTCCGGGGTGGCCATCCTGGCCTGGTCGGCTTTCAGGCCGCGCGAGGCCAGGAGCAGTTCGCGGGTCTCGTAGATGCGGCGCCAGATGCGGCGGAGGAACCGGTAGGAGCCTTCGACGGCGGCATCATTCCACTCGGCGTCCTTCTCGGGCGGGCCGATGAAGAGCGTGTAAAGGCGCACGGTGTCGGCGCCATGCTCGCGGATCAGCTCGTCGGGCGAGACCACATTGCCCTTGGACTTCGACATTTTGTAGAGCTGGCCATCCTTCTCACTGCGCTTGCAGATCATGCCCTGGGTAAAGAGGGCGTTGAACGGCTCGCGGAACGAGCAGGTGCCGGCATCGTTCAGCACCTTGAGGATGAAGCGGGAATAGAGGAGGTGGAGCACGGCGTGCTCGATGCCGCCGATATACTGGTCCACTGGTAGCCAGTAATCCACATCCGCCTTGTTGTAGGGAACGGTGGTGTCGCGCGGGTTGACGTAGCGCAGGTAGTACCAGCAGGAGCACAGCCACTGGGCCAGGGTGTCGGTTTCGCGCCGCGCCGGCTTGCCGCACTTCGGGCAGGTGGTCTGGATAAACCCCTCATGGGCGGCGAGCGGATTGCCTCGCTCCGCCTTGAAATCCACGTCGTCGGGGAGCAGGACCGGCAGATCCTTCTCGGGCACAGGCACGGCGCCGCAGTCGGGGCAGTGGATGATCGGGATCGGGGAGCCCCAGTAGCGTTGGCGGCTGATCAGCCAGTCGCGGATGCGGTAGTTTGTGGTGAAGTCGCCGAAGCCCTTGTCCTTGGCGAGCTGGATGATGCCGGTCATGGCCTCGCGGTTGTTCCGTCCATTGAAGGGGGCGGAGTTGACCATGGCGCCGTCCTCGACATAGGCTTCCTTCATGGCGGCCGCGGTGAGGGGGCTTTCCGGATTCTGGATGACGACCTTGATGGGCAGGGCATAGGCCTTGGCGAACTCGAAGTCGCGCTGGTCGTGGGCGGGGACGGCCATGACGGCGCCGGTACCGTATTCCATCAGGACGTAATTCGTGATCCAGAGCGGCGCGAGTTCGCCGTTGTAGGGATTGCGCACGTGGAATCCGGTGAAGACTCCTTCCTTTTTGGTGGCCTCATCGGTCCGTTCCGCAGCCGAGACCATCTTTTCCTTTTCAACGAAGGCCCGGATTTCAGCGGCGCGCGGGTTGTCCTTGAGCAGCTTCTCCACTAGGGGGTGCTCGGGGGCCAGCGCCATGAAGGTGACGCCGTAGATCGTGTCGGGTCGTGTGGTGAAAACGGGGCAGGGGTCGCCGGTTTCAGCGATGGTGAACTCCACGCGGGCGCCGATGGAACGGCCGATCCAGTTGCCCTGCATGGTGCGGACCTTTTCCGGCCACTTGTCGAGGAGCGAAAGGTCGTCGAGGAGTTTCCCGGCGTATTCGGTGATCTTGAAGAACCACTGGGTCAGGTCTTTCTTGACCACCTTGCGGCCGCAGCGCTCGCAGGTGCCGTCGGCGAGGACCTCCTCGTTGGCCAGGGTGGTGCAGTAGTCGCACCAGTTGACCGGGGCATTTTTACGGAAGGCGAGGCCGCGCTCATGGAGCTTGAGGAAGACCCATTGCGTCCACTTGTAGTAATCCGGGTGGCAGGTGGCGATTTCCCGGTCCCAGTCATAGGCGATGCCCCAGGATTGGAGCTGCAGTTTCATCTGCTGGATGTTCTTGTAGGTCCACTCCTTCGGGTGGACGCCGCGCTGTTTGGCGGCGTTTTCGGCGGGCAGGCCGAAGGCGTCCCATCCCATCGGGGAGAGCACCCGGAAGCCACGGACCATCTTATAGCGGGTTACGGCGTCGCCGATGATGTAGTTGCGGCCGTGACCCACATGCATGGTGCCGGACGGGTAGGGGAACATGGTCAGGCAATAGTACTTCTTGTCATGGATGGAGGTGTCCACCTTGAACACCTTCTGGTCGGCCCAGTACTGCTGCCATTTCGGCTCGATTTCGAAAAACGGATATTTTTCTTTCATGTTCACAACTCCCAATGGAGCGGGGACTATACCCGAAAACAAGCGGGATTCAAGCCGGAGAAAAGGGAGTGTTCGGTTTTCAGTGTTCAGTATTCAGAATCAATACTGAATACTCGTTTTCTTACTGCGGCGGCGGCTTGGGCAGGTTCAGGAAATACCGTGTGCCCTTGAGTTGGCCGGTCTTGGTCAAGGCTCCTTTGAGTACCAGGTCAGCAAGATCGCGGGTGGCGGTGGCGTGCGGGGCGCCGGTAAGGTTCATATATTTCCTGGCACTGAGTCCGCCTGTGAATCCCTCCGGTCCCGCTTCGAAAAGGCGTGCGATGGCTTTCTCCTGCCGTTCATTGAAGGCATCACGGAACCGGTCATGGAATTTGGACCTCGTGATCAGGAACTCGATTCGGGAAACCGTGAAGGAGGTGGCTTCCAGGACGGTATCCGCGAAGTAGGTCAGCCAGTTGGTGATCTCGAGGGATCGGTTGGATTCCGCCAGTGCGGCGTAGTAGGCTTGCCTGTGGCGCTCAATTGTTTGAGCCAGTGCAATCAAGGTCGGTTGGCCGATGCACTGGGCCAGCGCCTTTTCTGAAATCGCCCGTCCAATCCGACCGTTGCCATCCTCGAACGGGTGGATGCTGACAAAATAAAGGTGGGCAATTCCTGCGCGGGTCAGGGCTGGGAGTGGCGCCAGGCACCCGGGTGCCGAATGATTGAACCAGGCGATGAAGGTATCCATCTCCGCTTTCACCCGGTCGGACGGCGGGGCTTCAAAATGGATATTGGGTTTGTGGACGGGGCCCGAAATGACCTGCATGGGGTCAGCCTGGGTGCGGTATCCGCCAATGGTGGACAGATCCCGCCGCCCCTTGGTCAACGCGCTGTGCCAACCGAAGAGAGTGTCGTGGGTGAGTGGATCACCACAGGATCGATAGATATCCACCATCATCTCCGCCAGTCCCTGTTCCGCGGCGGGGATCCGGCGGGCATCCGTTTGAAGTCCAAATTGCCTGAGGATGGATGACTGGAGACTATCTCGATTCAGGTGTTCTCCTTCGATCGCAGCTGTCTTTAACGCCTCGTCGCTGATCAGGGAGACGATCAGGGAGGTTTTGTCTTCTTGTCCAAGATGTTTGACCATGCCGCAGGATTCGCCAATTTTGCGGAGGAAAAGGCTTTCAAGCGCTGCAATCGTACCCGAATCGAAACGGAATCGTGGCCAGTCAGAAAGTTCCCAAATCCAAGTCATGAGTAATATGCCTTCTTTTATGACTCAATATTGAATTCTTTGTGAGTCATAATCAAGCTGTATATTACTCTTTTCCTGAACCCTGAACCCTGAACCCTCTTTTCCCTTACTGCAGCGGGGGCGGTTTCGGAAGGCCCTTCAGGCATTCCTCGGCTTTCAGGATCTCCGAGTCAGGCAGGTGGTAATCGGTCAGCTTCCCGTCCAGGTAAGCCTGATACCCGCTCAGGTCCATGATGCCGTGGCCGGACCAGTTCATGACGATGACCTTCTCCTTGCCTTCCTCCTTGGCCCGGTTCGCCTCACGGATGGTCATGGCGATGGCGTGGGAGGTTTCGGGCGCAGGGATGAATCCTTCGGTCTGAGAGAAGAGCATCGCGGCCCTGTAGCACTCGAGCTGCGGGATGGCAACGGCCTCCATAAGCCCCTCGCGCATGGCGTGGCTGACGAGCGGGGCCATGCCGTGGTAGCGCAGGCCGCCGGCGTGGATGGGCGCGGGGACATAGGTGTGACCGAGACTGTACATGGGAAGCAGGGGGGTCATCATGGCGACATCCCCCGAATCGTAGGTGAAAATGCCGCGCGTCATTTTCGGGCAGGCGGCGGGCTCGACGGCGATAATGCGCGGGTTCTTTGTTCCGGCGATCTTGTCGGCCATGAACGGGAAGCTGAGGCCGGCGAAGTTGGATCCGCCGCCAGCGCAGCCGATGACGACGTCCGGATACAGTCCGATCTTGTCGAATTGTTTCTTGGCTTCCAGGCCGATGATGGTCTGGTGCAGGAGGACATGGTTCAGCACGCTGCCGAGCGCATAACGGGTGTCCTTGTGGGTCACGCAGTCCTCGATGGCCTCGCTGATGGCGATGGCCAGGCTGCCCGGGCAGTCGGGATCCTGTGCGAGGATGGCTCGGCCGGCGTTGGTTTCGGTGCTCGGGCTTGCGGTGCACTGGGCGCCCCAGGTCTGCATCATGATCTTGCGGAAGGGTTTCTGGTCGAAGCTGATTTTGACCATGTAGACCTTGCATTCGAGGCCGAACATCTGGCAGGCCATGGCGAGGGAACTGCCCCACTGGCCGGCGCCCGTTTCGGTGGAGAGGCGCTTGATGCCGAATGCCTTGTTATAGTACGCCTGCGGTACGGCGGTATTGGGCTTATGGCTGCCGGGGGCGGAGACGCCTTCGTTCTTGTAGAAGATCTTGGCCGGTGTGCCCAGGGCCTTTTCAAGGCGGGTGGCGCGGCACAGGGGGCTGGGCCGCCACTGCCAGAGAATTTGCAGAACCTCGTCGGGAATGTCGATCCAGCGCTGGGTGCTGACTTCCTGCTCGATCAGATTCATGGGGAAGACAGGGGCGAGCATCTCCGGAGTGAGCGGTTTGCCGTCGGGTGCGAGCGGCGGAGGCATGGCATGGGGGAAGTCGGCCGCGATGTTGTACCACTGCCTGGGCATCTCGTCTTCGTTCAGGAATACCTTGATCTGGTCCATGATGATTCTCCGCTATTCAATAATCAGGTTGCAAAAAACAAGGCGCCATTATGGCGGGCTTGTTTCTTCAGGCAAGGACAAATTTGAGGCGTCCTATTGTCCAATGAAGCTGTTTTTCTCCCACTGGCCGGTCAGGCGGGTGCCGTCGGCGGTGGTGTAGGTGCCCGGACCATCCATCATGTCTTTTTTCCAGAAGCCCTCAAAGAAATCGCCTTCCGCAGACTTGAACGAGCCCTGTCCCGAGACGAGGGACCCCTTTTTCCAGATTCCCGTGATGGTTCCCCCGTTGACAAAGGTGTATGTACCCGCTCCCTCCATCATGTTGGCTTTCCAAGCTCCCTCATATTTATCACCGTTGGCAAAGTTTTCCGTGCCGGTTCCCTCACGCATACCGGCCTTCCACTCGCCCACATACCGGTTCCCGGATGCCAGGCCAAGGGTTCCCTTGCCATCCCGCTTTCCGTCGAGAAATTGCCCGGTATAGCGGGATCCGTCGGTGAATGACAGTTGCCCCTCGTAATGCTCTGTGGTGGAGGGAGGGCGCCCGATATACCGGGCGCCATTGTAATATTCCAACGTGACCTTTCCATCCGCGTCGAGGGGCTGACCCTTGGCGGGCTTGGCAATCTTTTTTGGCTCGGGTGTTTTTAGGGGAAGGGGGGCGGGTTCGCCGTTTTCGGAAGTGATTTTTTTCCTGCTGAAGAGTCGCGACAGGCGGGACGGCCCGGGATTTTCAAGGGCCTTCATGGCCGCGCCGGCATTGCGTTCCTCCGCAACGGCCATGGCGGTCTGGCCGTCATTATTGGTGATGCTGGCATCAGCCCCGTTTTCCAGCAGCAGGGTGATGATGTCGGCCGCGTCCGAATAGGCGGCCATGTGGAGCGGTGTGAATCCGTTGATTGCCTTGGCATTGATTTTGGCCTTGTGGCGGATCAGGAGCTTGCAGAGGTCCAAGTGCTTGTTGAGGGCTGCCCAGTGGAGACAGGAGGATCCCTTGGATGTCACGGCATTGACATTCGCTTCCTTCTCAATCAGGAAGCGGACCATCTCTGCATAGTTCTTGTTGACGGCGCAATGAAGGGGGGTGAGCCCCCCCTCGTTGGCCTGATTGACATCGGCGCCGGCGTTTATCAGGGTCTTGACAATCTCCAGTTCACCCCGGATGGCGGCAAGGATGAGCGGGGTGAGCCCCTCCGAATCCCGGGCGCCCAGGGCGATGCTGTCGACGCCCTTGGTTAATGCCTTCACGGTGTCCAGATCGCTGTTCTTCACGGCATCATGAAGGGCCCCGGCCTGACTCCATACAGGTGGTCCAGCCAGGAAAAAGAGAGCCAGCCAGATTAGAGTTGGTGTTGTGCGCATCCTGGTTTTCCTTTTTTTAAAACTCTTTCTCGACAAGAGAAGCCTCTAGGATAAGACTATGCGCCTGGAAATGCAAGGTGGGGTACATCCGTGATAACGATCATTGATTATAAGGCGGGAAATCTGACCAGCGTGAAGCTGGCCTTCGAGGCGATTGGTGTCGAGGCGGTCATCACCGACCAGCCTGCGGATATCCTCCGGGCGGAACGGGTTGTGTTTCCGGGAGTGGGGGCGGCCGGCGCCTCGATGCGGCATCTCCGGGAGCTGGGGCTTCAGGATGTGATCCGCACCGTGGTCGCGCGCGGTACGCCGTTCCTGGGTATCTGTGTCGGGATGCAGATCCTGTTTGACCGCTCCGAGGAGGATGGCGGGACTCCCGCACTGGGCTTCATTCCCGGCGAGGTCCGGCTGTTCCGTCCGGCCAGCCCGGAAGACAAGGTTCCGCAGATCGGCTGGAATGCGGTCCGCTTCCAGCGCCCGCATCCCTTGTTTGCCGGGGTTGAGGACGAGACAGAGTTCTATTTTGTCCACAGTTACTACCCCATGACCGCCAGGCTGGCCGACAGTGTGGGCCTGACGGGTTATGCCGGGGTGGACTTCACGTCCGTGGTGGGCCGCGGTAACCTTGTGGCGACACAGTTTCATATTGAGAAGTCCGGACGGGTCGGGCTCAAGGTGTTTCAAAATTTCAGCCGGTGGGACGGACAATGCTAACCAAACGAATCATTCCCTGCCTGGACGTCCGGAACAAGAAGGTCACCAAGGGCGTCAAGTTCCAGAACAATGTCGAGCTGGGCGATGCCGTCGCGCTCGCGGCGAAGTATTATGACGAAGGCTGCGATGAGCTGGTGTTCTATGATATCACCGCCTCCGCCGAGCGGCGTCCGATCGATCTCGAAATGGTCAGCGAAGTGGCGCGCGCCATTCATATCCCCTTCGCGGTCGGGGGCGGGATCTCCAACCTGGCCGACATGTCTCGGGTGCTCCTGGCGGGCGCCGAGAAGATTTCAGTCAACTCCCTGGCCGTGGTGAATCCCCAGATCATTGCCGACGGGGCAAAGGCGTTCGGCTCCCAATGTATCGTGCTGGGAATGGATCCCGTGCGCGTGGCGGGCGATCCGCGGTTTCCCAGCGGCTACGAGATCACCACCCGCGGCTTCCGCGAGCGGACGGGGATGGATGCCCTGGCGTGGGCCAAACAGGCCGAGGATCTCGGGGTCGGGGAGATTGTCGTCAATTCAGTCGATGCCGACGGAATGCGTACCGGATACGAGATCACCCTGACGCGCATGATTGCCGAGGCGGTCCGTATTCCGGTCGTGGCCTCGGGCGGGGCGGGAAAGCCGGCGCACCTGGCCGAGGCGTTTACCGCCGGCAAGGCCGATGCCGCCATCATTGCCGGGATGATCCACACTGGCGAATACACGATCCCCCAGATCAAGCGCGAGTTGATTGCCGCCGGAATCCCGATCCGGAAGAAGTGGTGATCATGTCCTGAACAGGGTCCGTGCGTTTCCCCATGTTTGAGTTGCCAGCACTTCCGTCTCTATGTTCCTGATTTGTGCGGCGGTTTCCAGGACGGGGAGCAGGTGGGCGGGTTCGTTGACGGGTTTGCCCCCCGGGGCACGGAGTATCATGGCATCGGTCGGGAGGCAGGGGGAAAGGTCCGGGGCATCGG
>JBAXRC010000073.1:0-7918 GCA_037131415.1 bacterium
GGTCCATCCAGCCTTTCCATCGGAAATAGGAGAAAAGTGTTCCGGAAAAAAGGCGGCGGTCTCGTGAACCGAATTCGGGATGCCCGTGATAAAAACGCGACAGATGGGCATCGAGGGGCTGGCCAGTTCCAACCACCGCCCAGATGTCCTCTAGAAGGCGTGCCAGCAGGTCTGCCTGGCGGTCATAGATGCGTTCAGCCCGGAGGGGATCCATTATCGTGGTCCCAGTCGGCCCAGGAACAGGCCGGTGTACAGAAAGCCCATCCGGAACTGGTCGATGGAATAGGATTCGTTCGGGGCATGGATGTTGTCCTGTTCGCTTCCGAATCCAACGAGGATGGCCTCGCCCCCGGCAAGAGAGGGCAGATGAGACAAGATTGGTACCGATGCGCCTTCCCAGAGGAAAGCGGTTGGAAGTGGCGAAATTTCGCCGAGGACCTGCCGCGCCATCGTGATGGCAGGAGAGGTGAGTTCCCCTCGGATGGCAGGACCACCGGGCACCGCCTCGCTGATTTCCAGCACCAGTCCGGGTGGAACATGTTTCTGCAGATGATCGCAAATCAGTTGAAGGATGCGCGCCGGTTCCTGGCCGGGTACAATCCGGGCGGAGATCTTGGCCATTGCCCTGGAGGCGATGATTGTTTTGCTTCCGGCTCCGCCGTAACCGGAATGGATGCCGTTCAGGTCAATAGCGGGGCGGAATCCGGACCGTTCCACGGGGGTGTATTGCTGTTCGCCGCCGACCGGTAGGACGCCGGTCACGGATTGATACCAAGCCGGATCAAGCGGTTGCGCATTAGCCAGTGCCCGCTCCTCGGCAGAGGGCTCGCGAACGCCCTCATAGAAACCGGGTACGGCGATGCGCCCGTCATCCTGATGAAGCGAGGCAATCAGGCGGCACAGGGCGTTGGCGGGGTTGGGGATGCGTCCGCCGTGGACCCCCGAATGCAGGTCATGATCCGGGCCGGACAGCGTGGCCGTGAAGGTGATGATGCCGCGCAATCCCATGGTGATGGTGGGCGCTCCCGAACTGACGGCGCTGGTGTCGGCGGCCATGACGATATCGGCTTTGAGCGCTGCTTTTTCCTTCTGAAGCACGGGGAGGACGGGCGTGAGCCCCTTTTCTTCATCGCCTTCAATCAGGATTTTCAGGGTGCAGTTGAGGGCGTCGGACTTGATCAGGGTTTCGATGGCCTTGAGGGCGGCGAAGAGCTGGCCCTTGTTGTCCTGGGCACCCCGGGCGAACATCCGTCCGTTGATGAGGGTAGGTTCGAAGGGAGGGGTTTTCCACAGTTCCACGGGATCTTCCGGCTGGACATCATAATGCCCGTAGAAAAGGACGGTCGGATATCCTGCTTTTCCGGCGCGTTCGGCGAAGACCAGCGGATGGGAACTGGTGGGAACCAGCCGGGTGGTGAAGCCCATGGGTTCCAGATGGGCCATCAACCAGCGCGCACAGGCCGAGCAGTCCGCCGCCTTGGTGGGATTCGTGCTGATACTGGGAAAACGGAGGAAATCCTGCCATTCCCGGACAAAGCGGTTCTGATGCGCGGTAAAGTGCGCCTGAAACTGTGCAACGTTCATGAGCTGATGGCGTCTCCGTTCTACAGGATTTCTGCGGCAATGGCGGCCAGGGTGCTTCGCTCACTCTTGGTGAGAGTCACATGACCATGGATGGACTGGGTTTTCATCCGCTCCACGGCATAGGCGAGACCGTTGCTGCTGGCATCGAGATAGGGGTTGTCAATTTGGTAGGGATCACCGGTGAGGATCATCTTGGTGCCTTCCCCGGCGCGGCTGATGATGGTCTTCACTTCGTGCGGGGTGAGGTTCTGGGCTTCGTCGACGATGACGAATTGTTTCGGGATTGACCGGCCCCGGATATAGGTGAGGGCTTCCAGTTCGATGATCTCGTCGCGCAGGAGCTTGTCAATACGGTCCCGGATGGACGTTTTGTGTTCCCCAGGGCCGCTGGTCTTCATCATGAGATAGGCGAGGTTATCAAAGATGGGCATCATCCAGTTGGCGATTTTTTCCTCCTTGCTGCCCGGCAGATACCCGATGTCCTTACCGAACGGCATGATGGGACGGGTCACCAAAATGCGGTCGTAGCGTTTCTGGATGAGGGTCTTTTCAAGGGCGGCGGCGAGGGCGAGGAGGGTTTTTCCTGTACCCGCCTGACCGACGAGTGTCACCAGGTGAACGGAATCATCCATAAGCAGTTCCAGAGCCATGCGCTGCTCGCGGCTACGCGGCTTGACATGGAATACGCTCTCGATCTTGGGGTTCATCGGCACGATCGTGCCATTGCCACCGGCGCGGCCAAGGGCGGTCTGGTGTTCGGTCCCTTCGGAGATCAGGTTGACGAACTCGTTTGGAAGCAGTTCGAGGTCGGGTATTTCCACGCTCCGGTTAGCGTAAAACCCGTCGATGACCTCGGGCTTCACGCTTATTTCGCGATAGCCGGAGAACAGTTCATCAAAATTAACCTTCTGCTTCTCGAAATCCATGACTTCGATGCCAAGGGCATCGGCCTTGATGCGGACATTGATATCCTTCGAGACGAAGTAAACATGTTCCCCCTGCTTGTGGAGCCAGTAGGCAACCCGGAGGATTTTGTTGTCGGGGATATCGTCCTCGAGACCGCTGTCGCCAACCGGGCGGGATCCGACGATGATCTTGAGAAGCCCGCCATTTGCCATGCGGACGCCCTCGCCAAGCCGGCCCAGCTCCCGAAGACTGTCGAGCCGCCGGATAACCCCGCGGGCGTTCCGCCCGAGTTCGCTCGTTTCCCGCTTGAACTTGTCCAGTTCCTCGATCACCGCCATGGGTAGGACAACGGTATTGTCGGCAAAGGATTCGATGCAGGTGTGGTCGTGAAGCAGGACGTTCGTGTCGAGGACAAATGTTTTATTGCTCATGTTCGGTTATACTGTTCCCTTCAGGTGTTCGATACGGGAATACTATTGTCACGATGAAGGGCGGCTTGGCAAGCCTGTT
Source organism: bacterium (assembly GCA_037131415.1). Lineage (GTDB taxonomy): Bacteria > Verrucomicrobiota > Kiritimatiellia > CAIKKV01 > CAITUY01 > JAABPW01. Next base: position 3,001 of record JBAXRC010000073.1, read on the forward strand.
TGTCTATGTTACATGAATCGTAATGAATGGACTGAGACATATAGCAATGGTCATCCTCCTGGCGATAGGGATGAGTCGATTGTGTTCCGGATCAGATACGGGAGAGCAGAGGACAATTGTGACCACGTTTTACCCGATGCAGATAGCCGTTCTCAATGTGGCGGCGGGGGTGGAGGGGATTAGGGTTTTAAATTTGGCGGCGCCATCAACTGGATGCCTGCATGATTACCAGCTTACGCCCCGCGACCGGGCGACCTTGTCCAAGGCGGATGTGGTGGTGGCCAACGGTGCGGGGATGGAATCCTTCCTTAAGGAGGTTGGGCAAGGGCGGTCAGAGGTCAATGTGATCGACGCGAGTGCCGGGATCCACCTCCTGATCACGGGGGGGGAGACGAACTCCCACCTTTGGGTGAGCCCCTCCCGCCATATTCAGCAAGTCCAATCCATTGTAGAGGGGCTTGCAAAGTGGGATCCGGGTCATGCGCAACAGTACCGGGACAATGGAAGACGATATATCAGGGACCTGGAGTCGCTGAAAGTGAAAATGGCGGCAGGGCTTAAGGATGTCAAGGTGCGCGATATCGTAACCCTTCATGAGGCCTTTCCGTATTTTGCTGACGAATTCGGGCTGCGTGTGGTTGCGGTAATCGAGCGGGAACCCGGTGCGGAACCCTCCGCAGGTGAGTTGGCCACCCTGATTCGCACGGTTCGAGAAAACGGAGTCAGGGCGTTATTTGTGGAACCCCAATACTCCGTAAAGGCGGCGGAAACGATCAACCGGGCGACTGGGGCAGGGCTATATACGCTGGATCCAATGGTCTCAGGCCCAGTTGAAACCAAAGCCTATTTTAAGGTTATGACACGGAATCTGGCTGAACTTCAACGTGCATTGAAATGATTTATATTCTTCTTGGTGCGGGTCGGGGATCGGATTATACTCCGTGTCATAAACGGGTGGTGTATGTTAACCCCTATCCTTCTTCATAGTTTAGACTTTGTATTGCTAATCTACGGACTGTCCTTTTTTGCTCTGGCGGCGGTTTCCTTTTCAATGCCCAGGAGCGGCGGCGCGGGTCTGTTCTGGAAGTGGCTCGGTTTTTTCGGTGTCATTCATGGTCTGCATGAATGGTTGTGCATGCTGGTGCCCGCCCTCGGAGATTCTTTTCTCTTCTCTATCTTTAGGGGTCTTTTCCTGTTGGTGTCCTTTGTCTACCTGATGGAGTTTGGACGACGCAGTGTGATTTGGGTAAACAGCTATCGGGCCGGTGTTTGGATCTATCTTCCCGCCTTTATCTTTATTCCCATGGGGTTTCAGTATGGACTTTCGGGGATGGTGGCAATGGTGTGCTATTTTCTGGCCATACCCGGATCCCTCATGGCCGCGCTGGCGCTCTGGCAATGGGGGGCTCCGAAAGATGGGCGTCGCCGGGAGCTCCGGCATATTGTTGCCCCTCTTTCTATGGCCTGCTACGGAATCCTGGCCGGCCTGATTGTTCCCAAGACCTGTTTATTTCCCGCCACAATCATTAATGCAGATTGGGTGTTCGTCACTGTTGGTGTTCCCGTTGAAATGATTCGTTGCCTGATGGCGGTGATTCTGGTGATGGCGATCTGGTGGGCGCATGTGAAGTGGCGCAAGGGGGTTTTCCCGCATCAATCGTTCCGGCGGATATATAATATTGAGGCCCTTGGCGTACTGGTGATCCTGCTGGTTCTGGGGAGTGGATGGCTGATGACAGAGCGGGCGGCGTGGAAATACAGGGCGGAGAATGAGCTTTTGGTTTCCGAATTGGCCCAGTCGCTGGCAACTAGTCTTGACCCTGAGATGGTTGCGAGTGTCGCCAAACCGCCCGCCGGACTCCCGAGTGTTGCTCATGCGGGGCTCCTGAAGCAATGTCAGAGGCTGGCAAACCGGATTGAAGGCGTCAGGACGGTGTCGTTGGTCATTCGGGCCAAATCAGAGGGATTCCGGTTTGTAGTGGATGTGGAGTCATCGAAATTCAAGGACCAGAATGAAGGGCCTCTTATGGTCCCTGGAACTGTGTGCGAGGAGTCAGTCAGGGCACCGGAAATAAAAATTGTTTTTGACGAAGGCATCCCGATGGTTCGCAGGTATTTCATGCCTAATTGGGCGGAGATTGTCACCACAATTTCGCCAGTATTTGATGAGGGCGGCCGGAAGGTGGTGGGGGTCCTGTGCATTGATCAGGTTGAGAAAATGTGGAATAAGAACATCTCTTATCAGCGTTTGACGCCCATTGTCGCCACGATGCTGTTGATCGTGCTGATGATGGTTTTCCTGTCCATATGGCGCCATTCAATTGAGCAGGGCGAAATTCGGAATATCGAGGTGCAACGGGAGCGGGCGCAAAATGATGCCCTGTTGAGCATGGCCCTGTCGGAGGCCTCGGTGGCGGGCAATGTGTTCATCGCGGCGCGGGATCTTTCGGAGCAGATTACCCGCGTTCTGGAGATTGATCAGGCGGGGGTCTGGTTGTATACGCCCGGAGCTGGTGAATTACGTGCAGAGGATGTTTATGTCGCCCGCACCGGCAGTCATCTCTCAGGGGCGGTAGTGAGCGACTACGAGAAATATCCGAAATTCCATGCGGCGCTGCTCAGTGGGCGTGCTCTGGCGTCAGATGATTGCGCGGAGGATCCGCGACTTGTGGAATTGAAAGAGTATTTCGCCCGCCAGGGAATCAGGTCCATTTTGACGGCTCCGCTCTGGGTCTCAGGGGAAATGGCCGGAATGATGATGTTTGTGATGGAAACACGGATACGGCAATGGCGGGCGGATGAGCTTCGTTTTGCGGCGGAAGCGGCGGATCAGATGGCGCATGTCATTGTAAACGCCAACAGGACCCGGGCGGAGGCGGAACTTGCTGCCGCCCGCACGGATCTTGAAATCCGGGTAAACGAACGGACCGAGGAACTCTTCCGGAAGAACAAGGCGCTCCGGCGGGAGATGGAGGAGCGGGCCCGGTTGGAGAATGAGCGCCGGTTGCTGGAGTCGAGGGTGCAGCAGACGCAGAAATTGGAGAGTCTGGGTGTCATGGCAGGTGGCGTTGCGCATGACTTCAACAACATCCTCATGGCGATTCTCGGGAATGTTGAGCTGGCTAAGTCTGAGGCGGCTCCCTCATCCGTCATCTATGAATATCTAGAGGATATTGATAAGGCCGCCTTGCGGGCGGCCGACCTTTCGCGCCAGATGCTGGCCTACTCGGGCCGCGGGCATGTTGTGATCAACGCCGTAGATCTCAATAAGATGGTGCATGATCTGGGTCATATGTTGGAGATATCGGTGGGAAAGAAGGCCCGGCTGGAATATGATCTGGAACCGAATATTCCCACGGTGGACGGAGATCCGACGCAGCTTTCTCAGCTTGTCATGAATCTGGTGATCAATGCCGCCGAAGCGGTCGGAAATGAGGCCGGAACGGTGACGCTGAAGACCGGCACCTTGTGGTGTGATTCCGGTATATTGGCGTCTTTTTGGCTGAAGGAACAGCTTCCGGAAGGCAAATATGTCTTCCTGGATGTCACCGATACGGGATGCGGCATGGATGAAAAGACCATTTCCTTGATTTTTGATCCTTTCTTTACGACGAAGTTTACCGGGCGTGGTCTCGGCTTGGCCGCCGTTCTCGGAATCGTGAGGGGACATCGGGGCAGTTTGGATGTCCATAGTGAGGTTGGACGGGGAACCACTTTCAGGGTCATTTTTCCGGAGGGGAGCATCATGCTCGAGCAGCCCCCTGCTGATTTTTCGGGTGAGCTGCCTGTGACGCAAAAAATCGAAGGATGTGTTCTCCTGGTGGATGATGAGGCTCCTGTCCGTTTGGTTGCCAAAAAGTTGCTTGAACACTTGGGGCTTGAGGTCATTCAGGCTGCTGACGGGCAGGAGGCAGTCGATTTGTATGTGAAGTATCATGATCGGATCGAGTGTGTGCTCATGGATCTGACCATGCCGAGACTAGACGGCGTCGAGGCCATCAGGGAACTCAAGAGGATTGCTCCTGACGTCAAGGTGATCTTGTGCAGCGGGTTTGCGGAGGTTGACGTGGTGTCGCGTTTTCCGGAATGGAAACCCGCTGGATTTCTTCAGAAACCCTATGTGTTCGAAGCTCTCGCCGCTAGGCTACGCGAAGTTTTCGGGGTGAATAACCGTGATAGAGGGATTGAGATAGAGGTGGATTGTCCGGGGTGAATTTGTTATTCATGACTTCAACGAGGAGGATGTGATTATGTCCAAGGAAACAGCCGACCCTAACGAAATTCGCGATTCCGACATCGTTTTTAACTGTCCCTTCTGTGACAAGAGCTTGGCCATTGATTGTCGCGGAGCTGGATTGACTATCACCTGCCCCGATTGCGGGAATAAGCTGGAGGTGCCGATTCCTGAAAACATGGAGGTTACCGATATTGACAGCTCGGATGAGGACAAGGCTGTGCGCCTCATTCATATGCGCGAAGTGATTTCCGAATCCCAGAAGCGGATTCTCGACTTGGAGGCCGAAGTCAAGGATATCACCCTTCGACGCGATTCACTGGAGACCATTCGCACGGAAAATGCCATCCGGTTTGAAGTGATTCAGCATGAGCTTGAATCTATTCAACGTGCCCTTTCGCGAATCTCTGAAGTTCTTAACAGTGCAGGGGATTCGGACAGGAAGGCTTGATTCCTCACGTTTTCCGGAATGAGTCTGCGATGCGACGAAGAAATGCTTGGATTGAACTCGACTGGGATGATTTGTGCCGGAATCTCCTCTCCATTGGCTCCGTTCTCAAGCCTGAGACGAGCATCATCATGGTGGTCAAAGCCAATGCCTATGGGCACGGCATGTCGGTTGTTTCCAAACACGCCTACGCCTGTGGCGTAAGGTGGTTTCTGGTAGCCCGCCTGGATGAGGCG
>JBAXRC010000074.1:0-7915 GCA_037131415.1 bacterium
TGCGCTCTTCGCGAGCTTCTGTTCAAATTCCCCGGCCTGCAGGTGTTCCCCGCTTCGTCCTCCATGTGCTTCCCCTGAACAAGGGTCCTGCCGGCGCCCGCAACGCAGGCATCGCTGCGGCGCACGGCGAATGGATTGCGTTCCTTGATGCGGATGATGCATGGCTTCCGGATAAGATGGATTTGCAGATGGCGTTTCTGGATGCCCACCCTGAAGCGGTGATGATCTGCGGAGATTACATCGACTTTGCCGATACTGTGACGACAGCAGGCGGGCGAGAAACGGGTCTTAGGCTTGTGCCCGATGTCACGCATGTCCACGTCATCACGCTTGAAGAGCTCGCCTGTCAAAACCCCGTAGCCACCTCGACGGTAGTGGTGAAGAAGGCGGTACTGGAAGCCGTGGGTGGCTTTGACGAACAATTCCGCGGTCCGGAGGATTACGACCTCTGGATCAGGATTGCCGCCCTGGGGGCACAGGAAGAGAAGAAAGACTTCACCACTGATTTGGGAAATGTGGGAAATTCAGAAAAGAGGGTTGAACAGAAGCTCGCGAAGCCCGTTCGACAGGCTCAGGGCGAGGAAGAAAATGTTCCGCGCATTTCCCGTGCGGTGAGTATCCCGCCCGAAAAATGCGCGAAACACCCTTCCGTGAAGAGTGAAGCCCTTGCTTGTTGTAAAGAAGAGCGAAGCATTCCCGGTGTGGCCTGCTCATCCGCCCCGATTCCCAGAAGGGGTTGCGGGAATTTTGGTTCGGGTACTCCCGAACAAAATACCCGCAACATTATCTTTTCTTTGCTTCTCTGGATTGCTTCATTTCTTCAATCAGTGGTGAAACTCTTCGCTTCGCGCTCTTCGCGACCTTCTGTTCAAAACTCTTCTTGCTGTATTGTGCATATAGCAGCGCCTGTCTCGCTCTACCGGCAGCAGACCGGCAGCTTAAGTATGGATGAAAGAAAGTTCCTGCCGCAGGTGTTACGGGTGATGGAGAAGGCCTATGGACCAGGGGGGGGCCTTCATGGATATTCCGGGAAGCGGAAGGCGCTGTGCCATCATCATCTTGCCTGCGCCTGGATGGCTGTCGAACGTGGCGCCATCGGGCGCGCCACCCTGTTGTTGTTGAAGTCTATGACGATCTGGCCGTTTTCACTTAGCACGAGGCAACGCCGTCTTCCCTGGGCGCATCTCAAAATCGCCTGGCGGATTTTTTCGCAAGTGACGGGAAGGCGAGTCAGGCGTGACGATCCATCAGTACGGAAAGCAGTAACGTGAAAGCCATTACCGATTTGATTCATACCCTGAGCGAAATGCCAAGGCTGACGATTGACCTCATGGAGAAAAAAACCGCGGGGAACGACCCGTTTTATACCCGATTGGTGTCTGCATTTTACCGGGATGCGCGCCGACGACATCGCAAGTTCCCGCTGATTCGCGCGTTCGAATGGGGTGTTGCGGTTTGCGTCCTGCCACGGACCTTCGAGCAATACATCATGTCGATTGAGGCGTCGGCCCGGCGCAACCACAAGAAGGCATTGCGTTCCGGGTATGCCTTCCGAAAAATCGTGTACAATGACCATTTGGCGGATATCAAAGCCATCTGGTGTTCCACGCCTGTGCGGCAGGGGAAATTGCCGAAATCGTTTTTTGAGGCGGAAGTTCAACCTTGCTCTGATCCGCTGTCGAACTCGCCATTTCATGCGTATTCCTATTTCGGGGTGTTCAAGGGGGATCAACTGGTGGCGTATGGAGGGGGTATGGTGGCCGGGGAGGTGTTTTGTCTGGAGCAGATTTTTGGGCACGATGCTTTCCTGGCGGATGGGGTTGTTCCGATGCTGATTATCGGGATAGCCGAGTCGCTTTTCAAGGATCACCCCAATGTCCGTTATTATGCGTATGGCACCTTCCTTGGGGCGGGGAAAACCATGAGAAGATTCAAGACTAAATTCGGGTTTCTGCCCCACAAGGTAAGGTGGATCTTGAATGGATTTAACCCGGGGGGCATGGGCTTTTATCGTTCCCTGTATAACTGGTTTATATGTCCCCATCGGATGCTGGCGGTGCGACGCTATATGCGCAACGAGGCTCCCTGCCTTCTCGATATCGGGTGCGGGAACCACGGGTCCCGTGTAGCCAAGACCTATTTCCCGGAGTGCTGCTATCACGGTGTTGATAAACAGCGATGGAATTGGACCGACTCCGATGATCAATGGGTGGATAAGCTGTATCGTCTGGACTTGGATGAGCGGGATGTATTGTCGCAAGTTCCGGATGGGCACTATGATGCGGTGATTTGCAGTCATGTGTTGGCGCATCTCCGGCAACCGTATGATGTCATCCGCGAGTTGGCCAGGAAGGTCAAAGGCGGCGGACTGATCTACATTGAGGTGCCTGCCGAGAGGAGCCTCTCGTTGCCCAGGGCTCATGATGGCTGGTGGGGAATCCGGGGTTGTCTGAATTTCCATGATGATGCCAGTCATATCGCCCTGGTTAACCTCCGCCAGATTGCCGTCATTTTGGAAAAGGACGGGTTTCGAGTACTGCGATTGGGACGCTGTCTGGCGTGGCGGCGTGTGGTTTTCCTGCCGCTGTATATTGTTTCCTGTCTGGTTGTAAAAGGCTTTATTCCCGCCAGCGTTGTGTGGGATATTACAGGATTTGCGGAGGGGTTGACGGCAATCCGTTTGCCTCCTGATGAGGGAGGCCGTGATCCGGCTGCGCACCGGTGACGGTGTTGTTTCTGTTGACGCGAAGGAATTACCAGTGATGCAAGTAGACCGATATGGGCAATCGAAACGGCATGAAGCGTTCATGGCCAAGGCGGGCATTTCCCCCCTTCCCTGCGGGGGCGTAAAATGCCCGGATGGCAGGGTGCCGGCCATCTTGACGCTTCAATTCTTCGGAGAGCACTGCACGGAATGCGCGGCACCGGACTGTCATGGCGCCTGTGATCTTTTCGAGCGGGGGCCGAGCGGCTTCTGTCGGCGTTTTCTCGATGGGATTGTCGTGCGGCGTGTGACGGATCCCGTGGTGCCGTATTGCCTGGATATCGTGTTCAAGCCATGGGGGCGGTTGCTGGCGGTTGGAAATGTCTATGGGTTGCCTTTTGCCCGATATCGGAGGTGGGCGTCAGCGGCTTTCGTCACTGGCTGGTGCCTGAGCCGGATCCAATCCCTGCTCCATTTTCTGCCCGCCCGCTGGCAGTGGCGGATTTCCGATAAGCTCCGGGGAATGGCCAACCGTGTGCCCCGCTTCCTGAACAAGTTGGCCGCGGGAAATGGCGCGGGAGCGCCGAATGATCTCCTGTATGTCATTGGGAATCCGCACTGCGAGACGCTGGATGTCGAGCTGTCGCTGTCCGGATTTGCGGATTCGCAGCAAGGGCGTTCGTTCAGGAAGACCATCAGGCTCATCCCTGGCTGGAATACCGGATTGATTGACGGCGACGAGATTCGTGTGGCGGTTGATCTTACAGGGTTGTTCCGCCTTTGTGTTGTGCCCCTGCTGGAGCAGGCGAGGTTGTTGCACATTCATTACATTGGATTCATTGCACAGCAAGGGACGACGTCCTTGCCAAACGAATCACGACCGGGTCCGCCGTTGTCGGCGCCGTCCGGCCGCAAGAAGGTGAAGCTTGTCGTCTTTGATCTCGATAACACCTTGTGGGATGGGATCCTGGTGGAGGCTCAGGATGGCAAGGTGGCCCTCAAGAGCGGCATCCGTGAAATCCTCGATACGCTGGATCAACGCGGCATCCTCCTGAGCGTGGCGAGTCGCAACACCGAGGATGTGGCGAAAAGGAAACTGGAAGAGTTTGGTTTGCTTGATTATTTCCTCTCGCCGCAAATTAACTGGGGGCGCAAGAGCGAGTCAATCCGGCGGATCATCCAGGAGGTGAATGTAGGGGAAGATACGGTTGCCTTTGTCGATGACTCGGAGTTTGAGCGTGCCGAGGTCACCCAGGCCCTGTCGGATGTGAGGGGATACGATGCGCGATATCTGGCGGAGTTGCCGGAGCATGAAGAGTTCATTGTGCCTGTAACGGATGAATCGCGGTCGCGCCGGATGCTTTACCGGACTGAAAATCGGCGCAAAGCGGTATTGGCGGCATCGCGGGTTGACTACGATACATTCCTGGAAAACTGCAAAATCGTTTTGCGGTTGATGCCGCTGAATCAGGGGAACCAGGAGCGCGTCTATGAACTTGTCCAGAGAACCAATCAGTTGAATTATTCGGGGACCCGTTATACACGCGAGGCACTGGCACAACAGGTTTCCCATCCCGGCGTGGTTCCGGTGGTGATGGATGGCGAAGACACTTTTGGCGCCTATGGGATTGTCGGGTTTGCCTTGTTGCGGGTTGAATCGGACAGCGTTGTGGTGGCTGATATGATGTTTTCCTGCCGTATCCAGGGCAAGAAAATCGAGAACAGCTTTTTGGCGCATATTGTGCGAGCGGCCGCCACAGCCGGCCTTGCCGATTGTATTTGCCTTTACAACCGGACCCAGCGGAACGCGTCCGCCGGAGCCCTGTTTCCCGCCATGGGGTTTGCGTTGAAGTCGGATGACCGCCCCTCTCCGGTGGAGCGCCATGAGATCGGTGTGCACACTCCACTGCCGGGCCGCCTTCCCGTTGCCGTGAGCGATGAAATCGATATCAGCCGCCAGTTGCAGTGCATTAAAGAAAGTCTGGCTTCCGTGACTGAGGGTGCTGATCAAGAGGCGCGCGGGGTTCCATAAAATGAATATGGCAAGAATAACGGCTAATGCGCTCGGCGACTTGCGCGGATTTGGCAGAAGTCGCATCCGACGTGAAGTGGAGATCAATGCCCGGCGTGCGCCCCAAGAGATCACGGCCATGCAGGAGGTGTTATTCGGAAAACGTGTCCTGGATGCCGTCAACCGTTTTCCCATGTATGCCGACAAGGTGAGGGCGCATTGTGGAGCCGTACCGACCTGTGCGGCAGAGATCCGGCCCGGCATGCTTCCCATCTGGACGAAGAAAGATCAGCGTGAGCTGTTTGCCTCATTGCGGGAGCCTCCTCTGCCCGGCGCCTTCATCCATGCCACTGGCGGATCCACTGGCGAACCAACCCGTTTCTATATGACACGCGAGAGTAATGAATGGCGGGTGGCCGTGGCTGACCGGGGTTATGCCTGGGCTGGCGCTGAAGAGGGCGTCCGGAGTCTCTATATCTGGAGTACACCGGTTCATCCTCCCTCGGCGGCAAAGGCGTTGAAGCAACGACTCGCACGCTGGTTGGCAAATCGAAAGCAGTTTAGTCTATTTCAATTCAGCATGGAAAGAAAACGGGAGTGCTGTGCAACGCTCAACGCCTTCCGTCCGAAAGCATTGGTGAGTTATTCAGGTAATTTATTGGAATTGGCCTGCTTTGTGCGTGACAATCCCGGACTCCTTCAATGGCATCCGGCAACAATTGTGGGCGCCGCCGAAGGCCTGCCGCCCGGAGGACGGGAAATTGTGGAGAAGTACCTCGGCGGTTCAGTCTCTATGTCCTACGGGACCCGTGAATTTATGCTCATCGGCATGGAATGCCGCCACCATGAAGGCTACCACATTTCGGCTGACAACCTGTTTGTAGAAGTAGTGGATGAGGAAGGCCGTCAGGCCAAGCCAGGTCAAACTGGACGGATTCTGGTCACGGATTTAAGGAACCCTGCGACGCCGTTCATCCGTTACGAAGTAGGGGATATGGGCGCGATGATGGACAACTCCCCTTGCGGGTGTGGCTGTCCCTTTCCGCGACTCGCCCGGGTTGAAGGTCGCTGCGGCGAGTATGTGGAACTGCCGGATGGGTCGCGATTAACCGCCATTTTTATTGCCCACACGTTAAAGGAGTTTTTGTGGATTGATGGGTTTCAGATTTTCCAGCCCGACCGGTATGGGATAACCGTGCGACTGGTTACGCGTGACCCCTTGGATCCCGGGAAGCTCGCAATTCTGGAGCACACCATGCGGGATAAAATGGGAAAGACACTGCGGATAGACTTTGCCCGGGTGAGTGAACTGGAGAAAGCGGCATCAGGGAAAACCCTGCCCGTAATACGAGTGTCGTGATCAACATGGATAGACAGGATGGGGAAGACTGAGTGGGTTTAATTCAACTTATCCTGTGCATCCTGACTATCCATGTTAGAAATTCGGATTTTGGTTCCGGCTATTCTGGGTTAGGGTCTGGCGAAATATCAAGATGACGATCAGAATATGTCAGGTTGTCTCCAGTCTTCGGATCGGAGGGATGGAACGTATGGTCTGTGATCTCCTTTCGGGCACGCAAGGGGAGGCTACAGGCTCTGGATTTCAGACCTCAGCCCCCAGGCGAGCAGCAGGAGAAAGAATCACAAGCTGTCTGTTCTGCACGGATGTGCAGGGGGAACTGTATGAGACGGTGAGGGAGGTCAAGGCATGTGGACATCGCGAGCCGGGGTGGTTGATTATTGACTGGGGGCTGGTTCGCCAATTGTGTCGTTTTGTCAGGGAGCAGCGGGTGGATCTGCTGCATGCACACAATCATGCGCCAAATCTCTATTGTACGTTGACGTCATTGTTGACGGGAGTCCCGGTAGTGGTGACGCGGCATGGACGGGGATATCATACGTTCCGTTGGAGGCTCCTGGCCCGTGTTCTGTCGTGGCGGTCGAAGGCTGTGGTATTTGTGTCGGAAGACGCGCGAAGGCTGGCAATAGCAACCGGGTCGGTGTCGGCGAAGAAGGCGATTGTCATTCATAATGGAATTGATACGAGGCAGTTTGCGCCTTGCGAGACCACCAACCATAGACCCACCCCACAATCAGGAAAAACGGACATTGCGGGAGGCGGTGGGGACGGCTCTCTTGTAGCCATGAGGGCGAAACTGGGGATCCCTGCTGATGCCGTGGTCATAGGCAGTGTCGGACGATTGTCGCAGGAGAAAAATTATCCACTGCTCCTGCGCGCCTTTTCCAGGCTCGTGCGAGCAGAGAGCATAAACCTTGGACCAGAGACTTTAGGCCGGTGCGAAGCACTTGGAGAACGAACCTCATCTGCCGAGGGCCAGTCCAATGTCTATCGTCCAAGGTCTAATGTCTATTCTCTCCTCGTTGGTGACGGTTTGGATCGGGGGCGCATCGAAGCTGAGATAGACCGGGTGAACCTGAAGGACCGCTTCATCATCACCGGAATGCAGTCGACGGTGTTGTCCTGGTTGCATGCGATGGATGTGTTTTGCCTTTCATCGGACACAGAGGGATTATCCATTTCCCTTCTGGAGGCGGGGGCCTGCGGGTTGCCAAGCGTGGTGACGGATGTCGGCGGGAATCGTGAGATTGTCCAGGATGGGGTGTCGGGATTCATAGTGCCCCAGGGTGACGAAGTCGCCTTGGCCTCCAAGATGAAGCGTCTCGTCGATGATGTCGCTTTGAGGCACGCCATGGGGGCGGCAGCAAGGGAACTTGTCGAGGCGCAATTTTCGTTCCGCGCCATGGTGGATGCGTATGCAGACATATATGAAAAGGCATTGAGCTGAATCCGTGACTATCATCACCATAAGTAACCTGTATCCTAGGCCGGATCAACCAACGCGCGGGACGTTCAATTACCAGTTGTTCAGGGAGATCGGGAAAGCGCAAGGAATCCGGAATCCGGAATCCGGAATCCAGACTATTTGCCTGGTGCCTGAGTGGCGTCCCTGGCGTTGGCCGGAAATCCGGCGCTGGAAGATGGCGAACGGGGAATGCAGAATCCAGAATCCAGAATGCAGAATCCAGAATCCAGAATGCAGAATGCAGAATGCAGAATCCAGAATCCGGAATCCGGAATCCAGAATCCAGAATCCAGAATCCGGAATCCAGAATCCAGAATCCAGAATCCGGAATCCAGAATCCAGAATCCAGAATCCGGAATCCAGAATCCAGAATCC
>JBAXRC010000075.1:0-7837 GCA_037131415.1 bacterium
CGACAAGGCCGCCACCAGGCATGAACCCTTCGTCTCCTCCGGTGCCGCACCGAATCCCAGGACATAGAACGGCATGAGTCCCGCCTTATGCCGATTCCCGTCCCGGCTTTCCAAAAGTCTGCACCCCTTGGCCAGTTTCTCGCGCTCCGGCCGCCCGGATTCAACCCCCTCCGTGCTGTCATACCACTCCAGATATTTATTGCCTCCCCGGCTCTGGAAGTAGAAGGCATCCAGCCGGGAAACAACCAGGGGCTTGCCGGTATCGTTCCTGAGCACCATCCATTGTTCGATGACGCTTTCCTCCCTGTAGGCGCGAACATGCAACTCCAGGTGGATGGAATGCAGGCGGTCGCGCACGCAGATCACGGCCTGCGTCACATTCGGTGATTCTTGCGTCAGGGTGTGCGACTCATAGATCAACTGCAGCGTGCTGTCGCCATTGGGTAAAACAACAGACACCGGCCCACTGTAGCGGGGTCCGTGGCATTCCTTGTTGACGATTCTTCCGGGAAACACCGCCCCCCCGACATGAACCTTGTCCCGGTCATCGAGCGACTTCATTTCCGACACGAGCGAGCCATCGTCAGTGACCTTGTAATTCACCCTGAATGTCCGGGTGACCAAACTGAAATTGGCAGCTTGAGGGCCCTCCGCAAAGGCCGGCAATGCCGAACCCAGCATCAACAGACCGGCGCCCCCATATGCGGCAAGTTGCATGAAAACCTGATTTCCTAATAATTCAAGACCCCTGTTCATTAAGCCCCCCTTTTGTTCCCTGATATAATCAAAGTCGCGGGCAACTTCACCAAATCCGGCTTGCCGACACAATGTTTTATTACCCAAGCCTCCCCGGGCGGGGTGGCTCGCGCCGAAATGCCTTGCGCCCATGATCTTTAGCGATTTTCAATGGACGCAAGTCGGCTCGCTGCGTCCTCGAGTGGCTTGAGGGATATGTCCTCCCCTGAATAGCGCTCGTAGTAGCCGAACGGATTGTCAAGGTCCCGGATCAGCATCAGGAGATAAATCATGAGATAAGAGATAACAATGACGAAAAACAATGATTCATAAAAAGGCTCAATCTTGGCAAATACGAGCCCTATGCAAAGGAGGACAGTAGTAAGGTCGGCAAGTAAATAGCCTGAAGATATAAAGTATGTTTCCCGGATGGTGTGAATCCGTGTGAGCGTGCGCCGGAGATTGCTTTGCTCCTGCTTCAGCCGGGCCACCAGTGTCGCCTGAGTCCATTGTTCCATCGCTGCAAAATGGGGGGTTAGGTTGTTCACAAGCTCCATCAGCTCTGATGTGCGGCGCTTCTTATGGAACCAACTGAGGATTTCCTGGCTCAATTGTGATATCAGGGCCAGGCAGGCGGACACGTTGGCCTCGGGTTTTGCCATTTTAATGCCGCGCACTTCCTGTGCCAGATTCTCAAGGCATGCGCTCAACTCGCCCGGGTAACGTTCACTTTCCTTGAAATCGGACAGGACTCCACTGAGGAGAAATCCCATCAGGAAAACATTTGCCGCCACAATGCCCGAGAATAGCGGGTTGATGGAAATAATCTCCCATCGGAGACCATGAACAAGAAGTTTCGCGCCTACCACCAAAACAACAAGCGCGGTAACTCGCAGCAACAAACGGTGTCGGTTATTCATGATCAATCGACCCTTATTGTCATGATCTTGACGAGTATCGAAACTCGCGCGAAACGGCTCATTCTGAGTCTGCTCATCGCGCTGCCTCTACTCATCGCACCCCTTGTTGACCTCATGCGGATTGGCGCTTAATGCACTACGGTCGTCTCTTGGCCAAACGAGGAGAGTCGCCGCCAGAAGCAGCCCGACCGCAAGCACACACAGCGCAGGGAATTTTTGTTGCTGCAACTTCATTTTGATCCAGGCCTTGTGGAGGATGCAATGTGCCACAAGCAATGCAATGAAGATCAGCGCGATGACGAAATGCGCCTCGCCCCAATCGTCCGCGCTTATTCCGAACAGGCGGAAAGAGCCCTGATCATCATCCAGGCGGAATTCCAACATAAGCCCTGTTCCGATAACTGCACATGTCGCCAGAAAAAGCGCTGAGTTGCAAATAGACATACGGGATTCCTTGTGCATCATACTCCAACCTTTCTTCGAGGAGAGCCGTCCTCGTGGTTAATGTCCCGTGAGTTATTTAAATCGGGCAACAACCGTCTCGCCTGCACGCACCTTATCCCCCTTCTTGACCACAACCTCGACATCATCGTGCGGGAAATACATATCCAGCCTCGATCCAAATTTCATCATGCCAATGGGGGCGCCCTTTTGAATGGTTTGTCCGGGCTCGATCCAGTAAACCACGCGACGCGCCACCGGACCAACGATTTGCTTGACCAGACATGTGGTCCGGGGGTTGCGAATCACGATTGAACTGTGCTGATTGAATTCCGATGACTTTTCATCGAAAGTAAAAAACCTTGCGCCCGGATAATATTGGGCGTGTTCAATGGTGCCTGATATGGGCGCACGGTTTACATGAACATCTATCAAGCTGAGGAAGATACTGATTCGAACCGCGTTGGTTTTAAGGAACTCGGGCTCATTCACATCCACTACCGACATGATTTTGCCTTCTGCACCGGCCATGATATCGAGCGGGTCAGGGGAAGGCGTCCTGACAGGATCCCGAAAAAACACCAATAAATATCCGATCAGGATGACGTCCAGGATTCCGCTAAAAACAAATGCCTTGCGCCACGACACCCTGGATAAACGCAATACCCCGCACAGCAGCACACCCAATACAATGACGGCAATGATAAACGGGACAATTTCCACTCTAAACGCCATGTTGCTCTCCTGTTAAACTATTCCCTTGTGAAATCCATGACTTTACATTGGATGCTGTGATGCGTTTCGACAATAAGGAAATAATGAACTTTCAATACGCTATACTCGAAACGCCATTTCAGAGGCAATTCACGTCAACCCTGACAGTTTTCACATCCACTTAGTGGACGCCGACCTTGCTACTCTGCGAAGTCAGCGAGGTCTGCCTTCGCTACGAAGCACGAGCCGGGAGGAGGGGCGGATGGTAGATCCGTCGGATTTCTGAAGTTGCTATAATGCGCTACAAGGAAGGGCCCTGAAGATTCACCACTGAGGTATGGCGCACAATTTTGCCCTCAATCAGGTAAATCAGGTCCTCGGCGATATTGGTCGCATGATCCCCGATCCGTTCCAAATGCCGGGCAATGTGCATCAACTTGAGCAAGGGTTCAAGCAGTTCGGGGCGGCGCCCTATTTCCGCCTTAAGGCGGGCTGCCATCGCCCGGTTCAAGGCGTCGAGCTCCGAATCCGCCAGGCGGATTTCGCGGGCTGCGGTGATATCCACATTGACGAAGGCGTCCAAGACACGCGTGAGCATCTGCTGAGCCCTCTCCGCCATCTCGCCCAATTGCAGCGGAATCTCGACCGGCGGCATTTCGCATAACAGGAGCGAGCCCTGGGCAATGTGGACGGCCAGGTCCCCGATGCGCTCCAGGTCATGATTGATCTTCAGGACGGCAATCAGATACCGGAGGTCCGCCGCCACAGGCTGATGCAACGCCAATATCTTGAGGCACTCCTCCTCCACATCCACTTCATGGGCATTGGTCTGGGGCTCATGCTCCAGAACCGAATTCGCCAAGGCGGGATCCCGGGTCTCAATGGATCGCACCGCCTCCGAGACGGCCTCCTCAACCTCGGCGCTCATCCCCAGGATCTGCTGCTTCAGTTTGTCGATTTCTCGCTGGAAATGAATTCTCATGTTGCCTCCGTCATTGATAATTGAAGATTGTTGATTGCCGATTGAAAATTGAAATCTGAAATCATAAATCTAAAATCTTCAATCATAAATCATGAATCATGAATTCCTCACCCGAACCTGCCGGTGATGTAGTCTTCCGTCTGCTTTTCCCTGGGCTTTGTAAACATTCCCGTGGTCTGACCATACTCGATCAGCGCGCCTTCATACATGAACGCCGTGAAGTCTGAAACCCGGGCGGCCTGCTGCATGTTGTGGGTCACGATGATGATCGTGTATTTTCCCCTGAGATCATCGATCAGATCTTCAATTCTCAGCGTCGCCCGGGGATCCAGCGCGGAAGTCGGTTCATCCATCAGGAGAATCTCAGGATCCACCGCCAGCGCCCTGGCAATGCACAACCGCTGCTGCTGGCCGCCGGAAAGACCCAGTGCGTTCTGGTTCAACCGGTCCTTGACCTCGTCCCAAAGCGCCGCTCCCACCAGGCTGCGCTCCACGATCTCCGCCAATTCCCTGGGATTGACCTGCCGGTGCAGGCGCGGCCCGTAGGCCACGTTGTCAAATACCGTCTTGGGGAACGGGTTCGGCTTCTGGAAAACCATCCCGATCCGCCGCCGCAGGGTGACTACATCCACCGCGGGTGAATAGATGTTCTGCCCGTCGAACAGAAGCTCACCGTCCGCCCGGCAGCCGGGCACAAGGTCGTTCATCCGGTTAATGGCCCGGAGCAGCGTGCTCTTGCCGCACCCGCTTGGTCCGATGATGGCGGTCACCCGCCCGCCGGAAAATTCCAGATCCACACTCTTGACCGCCTGATTGGCGCGGTAAAAGACAGAGAAGCCAACAGCCCTGACCGGGGAACTGGTCCCCGGAAGAGTCCCGCGGTCGTTCCCCCTTGCATTCTGAGTCATATTCATAAACTCCTCCTCACCCTCTCAATTTTTTCGCAACCCGGGCGCGCATCAGGATCGCCGCCAGATTCAACAGCAGGACCAGCGAGACGAGCACCAGCACCAGCCCGTACTGGACATGGCGGATCTCATCCATCGCCTCATGCTCGGTAGCCAGATTATAGATGTTCCAGGACAGGGCGGGCGTCGGGTGGCTGAACACCTGCCACAAGGCAAGGGGCTTTCCGACGCTGACGGCCGCCGTGAAGATGATGGGAGCCGTCTCGCCGGCGGCCCGCCCCATGCTGATCACGATCCCCGTAAGAATCCCCGGTAACGCGGCGGGCAGGATGATCGTCATCACCGTGTGCCAGCGCCCGGCGCCCAGACTCAAGGCCGCCTCCTTATACGTCCGAGGGACCGACAGGATCGCCTCCTCCGACGCCCGGATCACGGTGGGCAGGATCATCAAAGCCAGGGTCATGGAACCCACCAATACGCTCTTGGAATGGGAAACCCCCAGCGTGTTGATAAAGAAGGCCAGTCCGAACAGCCCGAAGACAATGCTCGGTACCCCCGACAGGGTGCTGATGCAGGTTCTCAGGAAACTCACAAAGGCGTTCTCCGGCGCATATTCGGTCAGGTAGATGGCCGCAATCAACCCCATCGGAATGGCAAACAGCATCGCCCCGATCGTGAGATAGAAGGTTCCCAGCAATTCAGGCCAGATCCCCCCGAAAAAGTGCGAATCAAAGGATTCATCGGTCAAAAACTGCCAGTATACCGTTGTACTAGGCAAAAGCATCTTGTCGAGATTGGCGGAAAGGTAGGGGAAAAGCGGCGCCAAGGCGGTCCCGGCGAAGTCCTCAGACCGGGGTTTCATCACCTTCACGCCCCCCTGACCGGGGCGACTGTAATCCCATTCCTCCCGGAACAGGACACGCTGCAGCTTGATCTGGGCGCGGTCCCATCGGGTCTGACCGTACTGATCCCGCATCAGCATGGGCCGGGGGGATCCGGGCGCCGGTCCCAGCAGGGCCTGGAGCGCCTTCTTCATTTCCTTGAATTGCGGCTTCAGCTTCCGGCGTTCTGCAGCGGGCAGGGCCTCCACCTGCTTTTCGAACTCCGTCACCATCTGATAGACCGGCTCCCGTGCGGCACGAGCGGCGGCGATTTCAGCCTCCACCTCCGGCCGGCTACCCCGCTCGAACTTCTCCATCATCAGCCGCCGGTGCTCCACCGTGCCCGTGAAGTATATGGCCCCCAGACCCCGGGCAAACATCGGGGCCAGCAGGATCACCAGCGCCGCTGTCATCAGAACGATCGCCAACACCCCCGAGGCGGTAAATGAGCGATCAAGCAGTTTGCGGGTTTCCAGTCGCATGGCGGCTATCTCCCCACCTTTCTGCGGGTACGGCGCACACCCCACTCGCTGGCCAGATTGCAGGCAAAGGAAAACACGAGCAGGCACAGCGCCATGGCAAAAAGGACGTGAAACCGCGCGGAGCCGGTGGCCTGGTCGGCCTCACCCATGTCCCCGGCTATGGTGGCCGTAAGGGTGCGGACGGGCTGCAACACATTGTACCAGGGCTGCGGAATCTGGGCGGCATTTCCCGACGCCATCCACACCACCATGGTTTCACCCACAGCCCGCATCACCCCAAGAATAACCGCCGCCATGATACCGCTGCTGGCCGCCGGAAGGATTGTCCTGAGAATGGTTTCGGACCGGGTGGCCCCCAGCGCGTAACTGCCTTCCCTGAGTTCCCGGCCCGTCGCCTGAAGCGCATCCTCCGCCACGCTAACCACCGTTGGAAGGGCCATGATTCCCAGGATAATGGACACGTTCAGCGCGTTCGTCCCGCTACTGACCGTGACCCCTCCCAGCGACACGCCGAGTCGCCGGAGGCCCCAGAACGCCGCCATGCCCAGGAGCGCCATCAGCGCCCACCGTATCCGGGAACGATACGCCGCCGGAATGCGGTCAGACAGCAGGTCACTGGCCACAATCACGGCTAGCGCCGCCAAAGGTGCCCCGATGACCCAACTGGCAACCTGGAGAATATGCCCGCCCCGCTCCTGCAGGAGTGGCGCAAAAACCACCAGCGCAAAAAATCCGTAGGCAACCGAGGGAATGGCCGCCAGAAGTTCAATCACCGGCTTGACCACCTGCCGCACCGAAAAAGGGAGCACATCACTCAGGCAGACAGCCGCCGTAATGCCAAGGGGTACGGCCACCAGCACCGCCCCGAGTGTCACCAGCCCGCTTCCCGCAAAAATGGCTACAACCCCGAATTCCGGGACCGCCGCCGAGGGATACCAGTGCGTGCTTGTGAAAAACTGCTTGAACCCCTGTAGCTGGAAAAACGGCAACGCATCCCGCGCGATGAAGAAGAAAATAAACAGGACCGCAAACATCGACAGGGAGGTAACGCCCAGCAGGAATCCCGATCCCAATAGCCCGGCCACCCGCTGCCGCCGCCTGGCGCGATGGCTCAACAGAAGGGAGGTCCCCTCCTTTGAAGAACATGTGGATGACTGACCCATATTGATCCGTGTCTTAGGTAGACCGCGACCTCCGGGCGCGGTAAGCCATTTTACAAGCCTACCGCCGCCCGGAGGTCGGCGGCCACCTAAGACCTCATTACCCGACTTACTTCACCGGAACATAACCGGTATCTTCGATGATCTTCTTGCCTTCCTCGGTCTTGCTCAGGTTCACGAAGTCGTACAGGGCCGTTCCCGTCTTCGGGCGACCATTGGTGTACATGTACAGCGGACGGGCAATCGGGTAAGTCTTGTCGATTACCGTTTCCGCATTAGGCGCGACACCATCGACCTTGAGCGTCTTCACGCCCTCGGTAAAGGCAAGCCCGACATACCCGATGGCGGCTTCCGTGCTCAGCACCCGCTGCCGGATGGCGCCGCCACTGCCCACATACTCCGCCCCACCCTTCAGCTTGGCATCCTTCAGCACCAGGGTATTGAAGCTCTCATAGGTGCCACTGTTGGTGTCACGGCTGATCACCACGATCTTCTGATCCTGGCCGCCCAGTTCCTTCCAGTTGGTGATCTTGCCCGTATAGATATCCCGGATCTGCTTGATCGTGAGATTGTCGCGGGAATTGGAGGGGTGAACGATCACCGCCAGCCCGTCC
>JBAXRC010000076.1:0-7819 GCA_037131415.1 bacterium
TCCGAGAACGAGTGAAGCGTGGCGATGGTCATTTCGGAGACCGAATCATCGTCATGCGCGTCGCCAAACCCCGTTCCGGCCAGGATATTCTCCAAGTCCTTCTTCATCTCCGCGGCACTGCGGTAGCGGTCCGCCGGACGCGGCGCAAGGGACTTCAGGATCACCATCTTGAGCCGGGGATACTGCCGGAACGCCTCCCCTTCGAAGGCCAGTTCCACGGGCTTTCGGAGCCGTTGCTGGAAAGCCAGCCAGGCCGAATTCATGTCCGTCGGAAGCCGGTCATAAACCGGCTTCCCCGCCAGGGATTCATACAGGCAAAGCCCGAGGGCATATATATCCGACTGGGGCGACCCACGGTCCCCGCTGACATCGGCGAACTCCGGCGGCATATAATCGAGGGTGCCGGGCACCCCGCCCACGGTCACCGTTCCGGACACATCCCGCGCCACGCCCAGATCGAAAATCTTGCCCTTTCCAGGCTGCCCCGCCGGCGCGTAGAGGTTTCCGGGTTTGATATCGCGATGGATGATCGGCCGTGAATTCTCATGCAGGAACTGGAGCGCCGCGAGATACCCGATAAAAAGCGGGATCCCCTCCGAGGCCTCCAGGCGCCCCTCGTTTTTAAGCCTGGTGCGGAGGGTCCAGCCCGGCATTCCTTCCAGAAATTCGAGGATCAGGAAATACTGCTTTTCGCCACCGGTCCCCTCAACCACCATGAAATCGACGTATTTGCAGAGGTTCGGGTGGGGATATTGCTGGACGAGCTTGGCCTCCTTGATGAACCGATCCGACTGTTTTTCCGCGAACAGGTGCTTGACCGCCACGAGGCTGCCATCGGAAATCCGGCGCGCCTTGAACACCTCGCCAAATCCACCGCGTCCCAACACGGCCAGCAATTCATATTCATCGCGGTTCTTGTGGCGAATCCGGCGCGCGCGGATCTTCCGGAAATCCTCCAGCATCGCGGCGAAGGTCTGGTAGCGGTGCTCGCGTTTCGGCGCCATGCACTTGGCTACAAAGGGCTTGGCATTGCTCAGCACCCGGAATACACCGGGACGGAAGGAGGGCGAGGGCGAAGCCCCATCCCGCCATCGGTTCAGGTAACCGATGTGCGCGGTGTCGCCCAGGGGTTCGAACGGCAGGACACCCGTCAGCGCCTGGTAGAAACAAACCCCCAGGCTGAATATATCCGACACCTCATCCCCGCGGAAGCCCTGGATGGCGATGAAGTCGGGAGCCATGTAGTCGAAGGTGCCCTTCCAACCCGCCGTGCTCATCTGCCCGCTGTCATCCTTCCGGGCGATATCGAAGTCAATCACCTTGGCCTGCCCGTCCTGGGTGATGAAGATATTGGAGGGCTTGATATCGCGATGCGTAATGCCGCGTTCACGGGCATGGATGAGTCCGGCCAGGCACTGTTCGAAAACTTCCTCGACCTGCGGCCACGCCAGACCGGTATTGGCCTTCTTGAGCCGGTCGGTCAAGGTTTCGCCCTCCAGAAATTCCATCACCAGGCACTGGGCCTCATCCCACTCCCCGGCATGCCAGGAGAAGCTGTCGCGGTAGCGCACAATGTTGGTGTGAGAAAGGCGGCGCAGAATATCAGCCTGGGCCTGGAACTTGGTCCTCAGCTTATCATCATCGCCGGTGATCCGGATGAGCTTGATGGCCACGATCTCGCCCCTGGCCACCTTGGAGACGTCATCTCCCTGATAGACGGCCTTATAGACGCGACCCTGGGCCCCATCGCCAATCAGCTCCAGAAGATCATAATCACCAACCCGATCTTTGCTGTTTTCCGTCATTCCTGCGCCCCGCCATGGAGATCCGTCGAGGCCGCATGCTCCTGAACCACGGGTTCAACCACATGCGTTTCCGCGTTCGTCGGGGTCACAGGCAGGACCGGATTGCCGACCTTGACCGGATCCTCCTGTTGTGTCCGCCACGCAAAATATCCCCAGGTCCCCACAGCGGCGGTTAAAATCAGAACCAAAGTCCCCCACAGCCATATCCGGCTCGACGAAGACGAAGCCTCCGACCGCTTGATGGGCGGCATTCGCCGTTGCTGATCTGGCGTGTTGGGAATCGCCGGCACGACAGGCCTGTCGGAATCCGGGGTGGTCGGCGTGACGCCCTCACCCCTGACGCCACCGGGAGGAGAGAGAGCGTCCTGATCTGCCATGGTGCTGGCCGTATGGCCCGTATCCGCTGTCTGGCCGGTGGCATCGTGATCCTCATGTGCCACAACCGGAGCCGGCTCCCCTGCCTTGATTTCAAGCTGTTCCAAGGCCAGCGTCTCGGGCGGGATCTCCATGGTGGGTCCCTTGGGAAGTTCCGCGGCCACCCGGATCAGGACGACCGACACATTGTCATCGCCCCCCTCTTCCAACGCCTCATCCACAAGTACCTTGGCCACATCCGGCAGAGAATCGGCGGCGTGCTTGCGGAGCAGCTTCTGGATCCGACGGTCGCTCACCATCTTGCTGAGGCCGTCGGAGCACAACAGGAAAATATCGCCAGGCATCACATCGAATGCGGTGGCCTCAAGCTGGACCTGGCGGTCCAGGCCGACCGCACGGGTGATCACGCCGCGGAACATGGCGGGAAGGGAACTGTCATCCGGCAACCCGGCGGCCGCCGCGACGGAATGATCCGTGGTCAACTGGATCAGCTTGTCACCCCGCAACCGGTAAGCCCGGCTGTCGCCGGCATGCAAGGCAAGCCCCTGCGAGGGGGTCACCCGGTCGAACACCAGGACAACCGCCGTACTGCCGGTTCCACTCAGCCCCAACCCCTCGGCCCGCTCCTTGATCCAATTACTGGCGGAATTCAGGGCGCGCTCCACCAGCTTGGCGGAGGCATCGGCGGTAACGGCATACGCCGCATCGGGGGATTCGGTGAATTCCTTTTCCAGGGCGTCCACGGAAGCCTTGCTGGCCACTTCCCCGCCCTGCACGCCACCCATGCCGTCCGCCACACAGAAGACGCCGTACTCCGGGAGACTCACCAGGGAGTCCTCATTGTTTTTCCGACGATGCCCGACATCCGACAGCTCGGCTGAGAAGAGATATGAGAATGGATTATTCACCGTCGCCCTGCCTTGTCTCTGAAATTACATTCCGGGTTTAATCTCAAGCGAGTCACTCTTCTCGCTTTCCAGCTCATCCTGATCCATCGCCGAGACGGCCACCGTCATCGGCTTGGACAATTCCGTAAATTCAAACAGATAATTCGTCTGCTCCGTGGTGGAAATCAACTCCCACCCCAGAAACTTCTTGCGCCACACCTTGTAGCGGCGGATATCCGGCTGTACGGGCGCCTGCCAGGCCAGGCGGATATTCGTCCCCACCGGCTGCGCCATAACCGAAACCGGCATTCCAGGTACCGGCTTGGCGCGCCCTGCGACCGGAAGGGACCAATCGCTTTCCAGGCCATCCTTGTCCATTGCCTTGACCCGGTAGAATCGTGTCACGCCAGACTCCAAGGCCATCTCCGTTGCCGATAACCCATCCGCCTTCGACGCCACCACGGTCACCAGTTTCCGGAAGGACCCATCCGCCGCATCAGCGGCCTCAACAACATAATCACTGATATCCTTTTCAGGGTTCGCCTTCCAAGTCAGCCTGATGCAAAGCGGGCTGTTGGTGGTGGTCACGATTCCCGCCGGCGTGGCAGGCCTGTATTTCGTCCGGGCACTGGCCGCACTGGAGGCCGATGACCTCACACTGCCCTGGTTAAAGGCAATCACCTTGTAAAGATATACCGTTCCATCCTTGAGCAATCCCAAGCCCGGCTTCGGCTTAATCTCGCCTCGGTCCAGATAGCCTGTATTTTCACGCCCGATGACACGCCCCACCTGAAGCCACTCATCGGAGCCCTCCTCGGCCCGCCAGACTTCATAGCCAACAACCGCCTTATCGGAATTGATCATCCAGGAAACCGGCACTTCGCGAGGGCGACCGGGAGTTGCCGTCACGCTCCCGACTTCGGCCGGGATACCCCGGGTCGTGGCGGAAACCGTCGCCGAATCACCGCCCTCCGCGGTAACCGCATTGATGGCCCGGATCCGGTAGTAATAGCAGGCCTCATCCTCCAGCGTCCCGGGATTGGCGCCACCATCGAGATACGTCACTACCATACGGCCTGGCACCGATCCGATCTTCTGGAAAGACCCGGCGGCCGATCGTGCCCGGTATACATCATACCGCACCACGTCAGGCTCCGGACTCGGAACCCAGGACAGAGGCACACACCGGACTTCGTCCCCTGTCGCAATCACCTTCTGGACAGGAGCAGGCGGCGGCAGCGTGAGCACCTCGACCGGGTCGGACGGCTGGCTCTCGGCATTGACACGATTAACGGTGATCACCCGGTAGTAATACCGGGTGCTGTCCTTCAAGGTGGATGCAGCCGTACCGCCATCCGTCAGAATCGGGGATCGCGACACACCCACCTTGTCAAACGGCCCGGACATCGCGCTGGCGCGTTCAACCCGGTATAATGTGACACCTTCCGATGGCGAGGGAGCCCAGACAACCTTCACGGCACGGGATGAGGGCGCCGTTGCCATGACTCCACCGGGCACCGATGGGGGTGGTGCCGTGACCGCCTTGACCACTTTTGACGCAATGCTTTCCGGTCCCTCGCGATCCAGCATCGCGACAATCTGGTAATAATAGGACGTGCTGTCCTTCAAGGGGACTTCATCGGTCCCTTTATCACGGTATTGCTTTTTGCGGGGCGACACCTCCGCCAATTTCACAAATGGACCGTCCGGGGATTCTGACCGTTCGATCCGGTAGCGATACACCTCATCCGTTGGCTCCTTCCATGAAACCGTGGCTTCACGCAGGCCCTTGTCCGTAACCAAAACCCCTTCCGGCTGTCCATAAAGGGTGCGGCGCAGGGGATTCGCAGGGGTAACAGCCCCCCCTTTCCCGACCGGAGCCACCCCCGCTCCAGTAACCGGCTGCGATGCAGGAGGGGTTACGGGGGCAGGCCGGATATCAGTCGGTGCCGGAACGGGTTGCACGATGGCACCCGGAATCCGGCGGGGATCACCCATCTCATACACAACGGCTTGCCCCACTTGATTGGCCACCACTTCTCGAGGCAGATAATCAGGCACTCTCTGCCGGGTACGACACCCAGGAAGAACAAGAATTAAAACCAATCCCACCAGCATCCATGCTAACCGCATATTGTCGTTCTCCTTGGCCACTTAAAGCAACCCCTATCAATACCATCCCTCTTTTCAATGCGACAAGTCTCAAATCACCCTCAAGCGGCCCGGCTATCAGCGACATGGCGATTTCGGGTGTTCGATTCGGGTTGCCGAGACAATGGAATAAGCTATAATCGGGCCGGAAAACATGACAACACCACGCTTCAGACACTGGATGAGAACTTCGGGGCCTCAGCTCATCTGCGGCCTCCTGATTGGGCTTGGTCTCGTCATTCTGGTGCTTGCCCTGCTGGTAAATCCAAGCTTGGCCAAAGCGGGATTCAGGGCGGGAATAACACTGTCGGCCATCGGAATCGCGGGTCTGTTCATCACCGCATGATTCCCCCACAATTGATCAGTCCGGGATCAGGGAATCGATCATGCCGCTCCGGCCATCCAGCGACAGCGGGGGAAAATCAAAATGGACCTCAAAAAGCTCAACGAAATGAGCGCAGACCGCCTCCTCATCGGGTCCGGAAACCTGTATTCTGACGCTTGACCCCTCCTGCAATCCCAGCGAAACGAGCGAAAGCAGTGACTTCAGGTCCGCCTCCCCTGATTCGGCAATCACCCGGATGGCACAGGAAAAACGGCTGGCCTCCGTGACGATCTTGGCGGAAGGGCGACAGTGAATCCCCTGCCCGTTCCGTATGATGGCAATTTTTTCGATCATGCCATCGCATCCAGCTTAGCGTCCAGGACCTGACGCACCCTGTCCGCCAGTTCATCCGGCCGGTAGGGCTTGATGAGCAGCGGGTCAACCTGGGGATTCACTCCATGCTCAAGGACGACCCTCTGATCGAATCCCGTCACATAAAGGGAGCTGGCCGCCGGACACAACTCCTTGACTTTGGCCACCAGCGTCACCCCGCTCATGCCCGGGAGAATCACATCGGAAAGGATCATGCTCAAGGTTGTCTGGTGTTCACGACACAGCGTCAAGGCCTCATCAGGTGAGGCCGCCTCCAAAACACGGTATCCCAGCCCGGCCAGTATCCGGACGTCAAACCCTCTGACACTGTCATCATCCTCCACAATCAACAGGGTCTCGTGGCATTTCCTTGCCGTCGTCATGGACAGGTTTCCGATACTCGTGGAATCCTCTTTCAAAGCCTTGAAGAAAATCCTGAATTTCGTTCCGATGCCTGGTTCGCTTTCGAGCTCGATGTAGCCGCCACACTGCCGGACAATCCCGTAGACCATGGACAGGCCGAGCCCGGTCCCCTTTCCTCTTTCCTTGGTCGTAAAGAAAGGCTCAAAGAGATGATCCTTCACCTCCTGCTTCATGCCGCACCCGGAATCGCACACGGTCAGCATTCCGTACTCACCGGGATCAACGGCCGCATGAATTCTGCAGTACGCCTCATCCAGCTTCACCCGCTGTGTCTGAATCAGAAGATTGCCGCCCGAGGGCATGGCGTCACGGGCATTGACCGCCAGATTCAGAATCACCTGCTCGATACCGCCCGGATTGGCCTCCACCAGTCCCGCATCCGGCCCCAGCTGGATGTCGAGAACCACGTCCTCGCCCAGCGTACGCTTAAGCAGAAGCGCCATGCCATGAACCGTCTCGTTAAGATCCATCCTGGAGATTTCCATGTCCTGTTTCCGCCCCACCGCTAGAAGCTGGGCAGTCAACTGGGCCGCCCGCTCGGCGCTGTTGACCACTTCCTTGACATCCGCCCGCGCCGGATGGTTCTCTTCCAGCGACATCATCGCCAGATGGCTGAACCCGAGGATGGCAGTCAGCAGGTTGTTGAAATCGTGCGCTACTCCGCCAGCCAGCAACCCCAGGGCCTCCATCTTCTGAGACTGGCGAAGCTGGATCTCCTGCTGGATCATCTGCGCCTCGGTATTCTTCCGCTGGGTGATGTCGCGCAACAGCAGCACACTTCCCCCGTGATTCTTAAGAAGGCCGGTAATGATCTCCAGGGGGAAATTCACGCCGTCCCGGCGTATCCCGGTGGCAAGTCCGACATGGAACCCCTCGTGTTCCAGTGCATCATAGATCTCATGCTTCGTACCCGACAGGCAACGGCGGTCACCATAAAGCAGATCCGTCTTGCGCCCGACCACATCGAGGGGATCATACCCAAACATCCTGAGCACCGAGACGCTCGTCATGATAATGTTACGGTCGGGATCCACCACCATGAGCACATCCGGGCTGATGCTGTCCACAATATCCTCGAGCTCCACGCTTTTCAGGGCCGCCTGACGCCACCGCGTGTAGGAGGCCACCAGCAGCGCAATCAGCCAGATCACCAGAAAATTGATTAGGAACAGAACCATCGGTTGGTTCACATGGGGCCTGAAAAAGCCGATCAACCTATCGTTGAAATTGATGGCGGCACCCATCAGGGATACGGCAAAGGCAATAATCAGGGAAACCGAGAGGGCCCGCCACTCACGGGTGGACCAAGTCACCATACGAATCGGATCCCTGTTTTTTTGTCGAATCATCATGGAATGATCAGTCCACTAACCATGGATAATCATGTATTACTATACCCCTCTGCCCCGTGAATGCCAATTTTATTGTAATGGGTCAGTTATAGGGGGTGCCCCGCCACCTTGCGTGGCGGGAACCAAACA
>JBAXRC010000077.1:0-7802 GCA_037131415.1 bacterium
TGTTGATCCCGGCCCGTGAAGCGTCATAGATCGAGCAATGCCGGACGGTAATCCCTTGCGACATGGTGATCTCCACGCCAGTCGCCTGTTTCTCGACGATGCCGAAATGGCGAAGCAGGCAATCCTCGACAACACAGTCGGCCGGGTAGTTGTCGGTCTTCGGGCCGGGCGTCTTATCGATAGCCTTGTAGCTCTGGCGCTGATTGTATTCAAAAAGTGGATTACGGACCGCCTGCGGATCGCCGACGAACGCGACGGCACTCGCACCGGTGTCGTGAATGTCACAACCGGCAATGCGGATGCGGCGGTTTCGGTTATTCACGAAAATGGCGTTGCCGCCGAGTTGATCGAGTTCGCAATCGATGACAGCGCAATCCTCGGCGTTGGTAAACATGATAGCGCCACCCCTGTACACCGTCCAATCGCTGCGCAGCAACGGCTCGCGCGTATCCATGAAGGTACGCGCGGCGTGGCGGAAGATGAACCCACTCAGCTTGACATTCTTCACGCCGTTGAATTCCACCAGGTTGCGGAGCCGGACGATCTCGACCATTGCCGTTGCCATATCCACTCCTGCCGTCGGGTAATAATACAGCGTGCCGGTCTTGACATTGTGGAACCACTCGCCAGGCGCGTCGAGTTCCTCGAAAATATTTTCAACGTACCGGCTTCCCATGCCCGATTGCCGGTTGTTCTGCCAGCCGCCTTCGTAGGTGACCTCACCCTTCTCGTTCTTGCCGGTGATCCGGTAGGAGAAGCCGCCCCACTCGCTGCCATGCATCGCGTGGATGAACCCGCCAGCCGGGTCGGCCCAGCGTGCCGCCCGTTCCTTGCTGAAGGCATCGGAAGCACACCCCCCGAAGGGATGGGCTTTCGGATTGTAGCTGGGGTAACGCGCCATGAGCTGGCGTTGACCGTTGATAAACAGCTGGTCAATCGCCAATCCCGACGGTGTCTTCGCCTGCATGATGCCATTAGTGTACGGCTCCCATTTCAAATCAAGCTTCATTCCGCCGCTGAGGACAACCTTTTCGCCAGGCGCAGCGGCATAGGTCGCGCCGGCATCCGCAGCGGTAAACACCAATGGCGCGTCGAGATAATAGGTTCCAGCATGAACAATGACAGGCGCCTTGGTCTTCCGCGCTTCCTGCTGTGCGGCCTTCAACGTGCTCACCGGACCGGCAGGTCTCACGTGGATTGGAGTCGTACAGGCGCTGGTTGTCATGAGCGCCAAAAGAAGAATGCCGTGGATTGATTTCATGCCATGCGCCTTTCAGTTTGCTTCTTGCTTCGACAGGTTTTACCGAATAAATTTTTCAAATTATCATTCCGCCACATCAATCTTTGATGGGTCGGCTACTGGGGCATCAACTACCCCTGACCACGAGGCGTTACGTTACGATATGGGGGTGGTGAAAGCAAATCCGCAGGTAACTGCCGCATCAAGCTCGATCTCAAAAAGCAGATCATCGCGACAGACAGTGGCATGGGTGTTGATCACCGGAAAATCCTGGATACCATGGGCCTGGCAATATTCCGCCAGAAGCGGGGCATCCTTCATATCCTGGAAATAGCCGATGGCCCGCGTCGTGTCCTGCCAGGCCATCCCCCGTGACTCCAGGATGGCGTCAACCACCTTCATGGTCAGGGCGATCTGGGCGGCGGCGTCCCCCCGATGCACCGATTCACCACCCGGGCAATGCTCGCCGTCCCGGAGATGAGCAACTGACGCCGGTCAGGAAACTCCAATTCAACCGCGCGACTGAAAGCACTGCGGTATTCAAGGGCCGAACACTGGAGCGGCGAGGGAACAACCGTAATCTTAACACCACCATGCCTGGGACGTATCGCCAGGGCACCGGCAACAATGGCCGCACCCCGGGGATTACAGGCGCCAATCCCGGTACTTGCGGGAACACGCCGTTCAAAGACACCACGCTCCTCGAAAAACCGGTTGCGGGTCACATTGAATTCGTCATACCAGTCAAGCAGTTGGTCCAGATACAACCAGGTCCGGACCACTTCACCAAATCCCATGCCGACCTGACCCAGAACCGTTTCAATCCGCTCATAGACCTGCCGTGTCTGGTCGCCCCGGGTCGCGGCGAGATCGGCGGGAGTAACCCCGCTCAGCCAGCAGTAGTCAGCATCTTCGTCAGACCAGGCCGCCCCAACCACGGCACCGTCCAGCTTAAGCCGTCTGGGGGTCACCCCTTTAAGCAGAACGGCCTGAAGCCCAGCCAGATGCTGTCCATCGCAGGAATCCCCCTCCAACCACATCATCGGCCAGCTGACGCCCCCCATGGCGGATTGCGCCGCCGCCTGGAATTGACAGCCGCCAAACACCCATTGGGCCACCACTTCACAGGGCTCCCCGGGAAAATCCCGGAAAACGGACAGGGGATTATCCCCCACTCGTTGCATGCCAAGGCAAAATTCAGATATCCCTCCGTACTTAACCTGTCGCATAAACCGCCTCCCCTGATTCCCTTGCAGTTTCATGGCTACCACTTTCGAGACACTACAATGACAACACGAACTCCAGCAGATCATCCAGTTCCCTGGGCGACAACTTGCTGGTCTCACCGTGGACATCATCCTGGTTGAACTTCAGAAAAAGATCCTTCATCGTAAAAACCCGGCCATCATGGAGGTAAGGGGCGGTACGCCAGCATTCCACCAGGGCGGGCGTATCGAAGGGCTTGTCCTTGTCCATCCCCTTCCCCATGCCCAAGTCATGGGATCGGAGGTCCGTGTACAACGGCGCAGGATGACAGGTGGTGCAGTTGGCCTGCTTGAATATCTTTTCCCCGCGCTGGGCCGCCTTGCTCAGGCGTCCTTTCTGGAGATACGGACTAGGCACCGGCTTCATCCCGGTCAGGTACTCATCAATCGCCAGAGCATCCTCCTCAGGCCGCATGGAAAATTGAATAAACTTAAGTCCGGCCCGAACCCCCATGGTGGCATTGGAACGCACTCCGAGGCTCATGGAGGGCGGAGTCTGGAAGCACAACAACATGTTTTTCGTGTTCTTGGGGTTTCCGATGCCGTCATTGAGTAAATCCCAGTTCAAGCCATCGGTCCGCCCATCAGGATGGCAACTCGCACAACTCTGCCATTCCTGGAAACAGAATGCCGCGTCATTGAAGAACATCTCGCCCTTGCGTGCCTGGGTCAGGGGCGCCTTCTCACCCAACGTCACTTCGCGCGCCACCATTGGATCATCCTTGAGGGGCACGACAGCCAGGTTATCACTGAAGTACAGTCCCGCCACGGCAAAATCCCCGGCCAGGCACAACCCACGCGGGCCATTTCCGGGAAGCTTCACGCGTTGACGAATACCGACGAGGAAGCTCAGGTCATTGGGGATATCGTCCACGGAGAGGGATGCGCAAATCTTCTCGCCCTTGGCCACCCGGCTGATCCGGTCATGAAGCGCCGGACGGTCAATCACACTGATCTCGTGTGTCCCGGCCTGCGCCACACAAAGCTTGGCGCCATCGGCGCTGCACGCCACTCCCCAGGGATTCGCCGCCCCCCGGTCCACATCATCCAGCAGCACGGTGGCCAGTAGCTTGACGGCCTGCAGGTCCACAATACTGATGGCACTGGTATTCATCCAGCCGCGCTCAAGCTGGGTAGTCGGCAATTGATACCGGCCCAGAGTATGGGTCACATAGGCATACTTGCCATCAGGCGACACGCACAATCCCCGCAGCCCGGTGGATCCATTGGGAAGCGTCAGGGTAGCCACCACTTTCCGCGTTGCCGGATCAATCACGGAGATTACCGCCGCGCTATAGTCGCCCGTCGCAGGCATGGTTGGCAAATGGTTGGCAACAAACAGCTGGCGGCCATCGAGGGAAAAAACAGCCGCCACGGGCTCGCGGGGCACAGCGATCCTTCCGGTTTCCGTACGGGTGGCCAGATCAATCAAACTCACATCATTATTGAACCGGTTGCAGACCACCAGCGTCTTGCCGTCGGGACTGACAACAGGTGCCAGGGGTGTGTTGCCAACGGGTATCCGGGCCTCACATTTGCCGGTCTTGGAATTCACCAGGGCAACCAGGCCCTCAGGCGATTCCAGCGTCACACACAACAAACCGGATTTGGCATCAAGAAAAAGTCCGGATGGCGCAAGCTTCAGGGGAATCAGGCGCTTCACCGTCCCCTTGACAACATCCACCTGGACCACCTGGTTTGCGGCATATTCAGCCACAAACACATCCTGGCCATCACCTGACGCCACCACGGCGCTCGGCGCAAAATATCGCGGATTACTCTTAACCCCGAACCATGAGGCCCAGGACTGAGACACCCAGACGCTGCTTGAAACCAGCACCGCACCCCAAAACCAGAATCGCAGATTGTTTTTCATAAACGGACCTCCATGATGACACGGAAACCAACATCGAAGACGGACTGGTAGGGCAAATAGCTCCGGAAGGAACTGGCAGTCGCTCTGGACGGGCGGTCATAGAAGGAGCCACCCCTGCAGATAGGCTCCCCACCTCGCGTCAGGGAAGATGTCCATTCGGCGGCATTCCCATGCATATCGAAAAGCCCGAACGGATTCGGTTTATACCGCCCTACCTCGGCCGTTGCCACCGCCCCGTCATTCACTTTATGTATGGCAGGAATCCACTTGGGGGAATCCCCCGGGGTTAGCGCCACCAAGCGGACATCGGCCAGATTGGCATACGGGCTGAAATTTACGGTCGTCTCGCCATACCACATCGGCGTCGACTTTCCTGCCCTGCAGGCCCACTCCCATTGATCTTCCGAGGGCAGAGAGAACGTCTTCCCCGTTTTCTTCGTCAACCACCCGCAAAACGCCGAAGCCTCCTTCCAACTCACCCTGATAACCGGCTGGGTATCCGTGTTCGCCTGGACTCCCCGGCTCGTGACATCCTTGTTGAAGACCTGGATGAAGCGACTGTCATGCTCCGGATCGAATAGCCGGTACTGGGTATTCATCACCTCGAACCGCCCCATATAGAACGGCCGCTTCGCAGGGATCAGCACCAGTTCCAAGACTTTCCCACCCCCCAAATCAATCTTCACTTCCGGCGGAAGCCCCTTTCCCCATTTAGAATTGATCGACCAGTCCCTGGACGCTGATTTGACCCTGGGTTCAGGAGCAGGCGCAACATAGGGGGCGGCACTCGCGGGTGCGACCGGGATTCTCTCCGGATCGTCATCCATCCGGGCATATTTCTTGAGCATCTCCCGCCGCAATTCCTTCTTCCAGGACTGGAAGGAACGTTGCTCACCCCAGGTCCCATAATCGGGCACATTGAGATCAATCCAGGTAGTCAGACGATTCCACTCCTTTTTATCGAGTCGGACCCCATGATGCCCTTGCCGGAGCATCTGCACCAGCTCACTGGTGTTAACGTAATACTCGTAGGGCTTCGCCATGTGGTAATCACTCTCGGGACCGGGGCGGCGCACAAAGCGGTGCAGGGCGGAATAGGATGCCGTGAACCCGTTTGTCCTGGGTTGAGCCCCGGAATATTCCGCATGGCATCCGACACAATTCTTGTCCAGGACCGGCTGCACTTCCCGACTGAAACTGAACCCTCGCATCGGTCCGTTCCAGGGCGTGATCGAAACCGGCGCCTGGAGCGCCGCCTTGTTCGGGCGTGACGCCGGACCTGAGTTCTGTTTCTCATGGCAGCCAACACAGGACACATTTTCACCCGGCATCGCGGTGAACCAGCTCCGCATGATCTGGATGGCCTGGCCGTCCTTGTCCAACGGCTGCAGGGCTAGGGGCATATTGGCAGGCACCTTGAACACCGCTGAACCATCGTCATTGACCGGCACGGTTCCCAGCAGGCGGCGGACATCCCAGGGACCATCGATTCCCACATTGATATGCCCCCCCATTCCCGGATAGGCAAAATGGTAGGTATAGACCCGTAGCGACTTCACCGTCCCGCGCGGCACCCCCTTGAGGCCGGGCCCCACATAGATATCATTGAGAAACACGGTGGCTTCCTTTTCATCCAACTTGACGCGGTCGGGAATAACCGGCGGCCTGACGGTCGCCCGGAACGGGACGGGCTCCAAGATCGCCATCCCAGGCTCCTCATACAAGCGCAGCATGTTGTCAAAGACATCCACCAGGTAAACACCCCAGGGCACATCGGGAGCCGGCTTGCAGGAAACCAGGAAATACTTGTCGCTCAGCGGATAGGGATGCAGGAACTTCGGCCAGGATCCATCTACCAGTCCATCCCTGATCCACGGCTCAACCTTCTTGCCAAACCCTGGAATGCGTTGGACCACCCCGGCCGTCTCATCGCGGCCAAAGGCAGGATCAAAAAGGATAAGCTCCCCCATGCGGGTGACGCCATGGTGCCCCGACACAATCCCGATCACCTTTCCGGGAACGTCAGGGATGGGGCGCGCATAGAAGATTGAATTGGGCCAATAGGAGTTGCTGCCGTAATAGGCCGACTGGGCTGTACCGTCGGGATTCATTGAAAACAGCAACCGGGTGAAGTAATGCGGCGTATCGGTGTATTCCCACCGGGTATAGAGCACCCGCCCGTCATTCAACACCGTGGGACACCAGTTATTCTCCTGGTCAAAGCACAGGCGGCGGATCGTGCTACGGTCAGCCGACATCTTGAACAGGTTAGCCACGGCGATCGCGCCCGCGACACAAGGCACCCCGGCGACAGCCGCAGTGGAATTGAACAGGATCCCGCCATCCGGCAAATAACAGGCGTCATACTGGTTCACCATCGGTTCCTCGGGAGTGACCTGCTTCAACCCTGAACCATCGGCCCCCATCTCCCAGACATGCCACCGCCCCGCCCCGTTCGGCATCGAGAACAGCATCTTGTCGGCATCAAAATTCAGGTCCACGTCCCCGACGAATACCGTGTTGGTCGGCGCGAAGAGGGTTTTGGCAACCGCATTGGACAGGGACAGGATGGCAATATCGTTAGTGTAATGGTTGGTGGGCAAGGCGCAGTTACCCTGCCAGTTCTGTGGAAGACCTAGCTTGTCCGCCCCGCGCCGAACCACCAGCACCTGGTCGAAATCCAGGAGCGGATTGGCCAGCAGCGCCTTTCGTTCCAGGGCATGAAACTCCTCCTTGGTCCTGACAGCCGCCAACTCCTTGAGAAAATCCGCACCCTGGGTGTATCGAGCCGGATAGGTCTCCGATAGGTCTTGAATGGCACGCGCCAAGGCATTCGTATCGAAGGCCAAGGCCGCCTGCCCCGCCGCCAGCAAGAACGCCAGCCCAATGATCCCATGGTTTTTCCTCATCATGTCGCCCTTTCTCCCCTGTACGCCCAACAACCCCCTATAACCCCTCGTCACTTCGGTGCCCCAAGCAACTGCACCGCATTACTCATGGCCACCAGATCCTGGGAATCAATCACGAGATCACCGCCACGCGCATTTTCCCGGGCCTGGGATTCACGCCGGGCACCCGCAAGGATGTGCGTTACGCCGGGCTGCGCCAAGGTCCAAGCCAGGACCAACTGGGCGGTTGTGCAGGCGTATTTTTCAGCCAGCGGCTTGAACCCGGCAAGGAAATCAATGACGCGCTGGCGGTTCTCCACCTTGTACCAGGGATTCCAGGCCTCATTGCTGCGAAAATCGCCACTGGAAAATGCCCGGTCCATGCCAACCTTTCCGGTCAACAAACCCTGCTCGAGGCTCATGTAGGTAAGCGTGGCGAGATCGTTGGCTCGGCAAGCCGGCAGCACCTCCTGTTCAGGATTCCGGAACAGCATGCTGTAGCGGAACTGGTTCGAGGCGACCTCCCCTGTGGC
>JBAXRC010000078.1:0-7800 GCA_037131415.1 bacterium
TCGTTTTTCCGCTCATCCCATTCCACTTCCTCGAGGACCTTGCTCCAGAAAGGATCATCCTTCCCCTCGACATAGGTCAGCCCGGCCTCGGAAATGGCATTCTTGAGCAACCCGGAAAAATAGTTATCCTGGTCGTTCTTGATCGGCAGCAGTGAGATGGTGCCCAGCTTTTTCAGTCCACTGGCCTCCATCGCCTGCCGGGCATCGGCCACGGCCATCCGCAGCGCCTGTCTAATCTCATCGGATTTTTGCGCAAACCCGGGGATCGCCAACAACATCAAACCCATCATTATCCACGCCATGCGTAATATTCTCATTATGACTCCTTATTGTTTCACCCTGATCTTCAATCCCGGTATCGCCCCGATCTTGTTCATTAGCCCGGAGGGGATGAGCTCACGGGTATATATAACCCTGAAAACCATGGTGCGTGACTCATAGTCATGCCGGACAAGCCTGCAGGAGGCCACCCCCTGCAGGGCACCAACTTTTTCCACAAACATGGTTGAATAGTGTGAATCGGACGACGGCGCCGCCGGCAGGGACCGCTGAACGGTTATCTCGTTGACAGCCAATTCGAGCTGAACAGGAACGCACACCTCCGCCACCCATTTGGCGGCGTCCGGCCCCATCTTCTGGCTGACCCCCAGCAAGGCCTCATCCTGATCCAATTTCCGCTCGCCCGGAGCAATAAACTTTTTTTCACCCATCACCCGCTGATCGCGGCTCCGCACCACCCGGACATCCACCTTGCCATTGTACCGGTAATAGGACCCGCTTTTGTCAAACAGCGAGGCATGGGGCGTCAAACTGACGGTGATATCCGGTTCAGCGGCACTCATCCTGAAACGCTTCGCCGCCAGTTCCCCCTCAATTATTTTCCTGATCTCATCTCCCACGACGTCGGAGTCCTTGCCTGACGGCACAACCTTGATCTGAACGTTCAGCAGGCGTATCGCCGCTTCCATGGACGCAGACCCCGCATCATCGACGGGCAGCACCGTCCCCACGCCTCCATCCATCCTAGCTAGGGAAACATCGGTGACGCACCCCTGCTGGAATACGCCAACCATTGTGGTGGCCAACCCGAACAACACATTTCGTAGTAATTTCATTTTCTTCCTGCCTTCCTTAATGCCGCCCTTTGACACACACTATTCCCGGTAATTCATAATTTTCATGGATTTCCCCGGCGCTACCGGCACCGTATGCCCGGGGATCAGCCATTCACAACGCCCATCCGCCCCCAGCATGAAGGCGTCCCCTGCCCGGCAGATGCACCCTTCACCCCAGTGCGAAAAAATCCGGGACAAGGGCAGGTAGGCCCACAGGAGGACATAGGCTTCCTGGGGCTTGTCACGCGCCTGCAACACCAGTCCGGCAGGCTCATGCGCCGGGTAGAGCTTGCGGCAGCCGGCGCCCCCGCCGATTGCGCCGCACGTCCACACGCGCCCGTTCAGGACATAGACATCATCCTGCTGCTGTCCCGCGGGAGCAAGCGTGATGGTAAAGGCACGATCAAGGGGAAGGTTGACGGATTGCCCGCGGGGTACAACCTGGTTGTCCAACATGAGTCCCATCGCGCTCGGCTTGGACACCTTGGCAACCGGATCCCAGCCCTTGTCCACCAAGGTGCAACGGTTATCGTGAAGCTGGATCTGGCCATGATAGCGACTGATGCGTTCATTTGGCTTGGCGGGCGCGGTCCCGTCTGCAAGCGTCACACGGGTCATGAGGTCGTTTTCGCGGTTGCGCCCCAGTGTCAGCCGGCTCCCGGACAACAGATG
Source organism: bacterium (assembly GCA_037131415.1). Taxonomy (GTDB): domain Bacteria; phylum Verrucomicrobiota; class Kiritimatiellia; order CAIKKV01; family CAITUY01; genus JAABPW01. The sequence goes on from JBAXRC010000078.1 coordinate 1,788, forward strand.
CACCGTGCCGGAATCTCCCCGAAGGGAGATCCTGGACTGCACGGCCGCCGCTGGCGGCTGGCCCATCCCTGTCCGTTCGCCCGTCATGGGCTTGTATTGGCACCTGGCCAACGGCAGACGCACCCAAAGTTCGGGCACATCCACACCCCGGAAATCCTCGACATAATCCTTTTTGGCATGAATCAGGTTTTCGATGCCATGAAGGGTCTGATGCACCTGCGCATCCCCGGCATGCCCCTGACTGAGCTCATTGTGGAATTGAATGTTCAACTCCCGGACCACCGAATCCGCCTGGGCCTTCGGCTGGAATATCGTATGCGTCTTGCGGGCCGTAAACCATTTCCGGACGCCAGCCGACTGGTAGCCGATGTAAATGTCGAAAGTCACATGACCGGCGGATCCGGGCTCAGGGCGGAACCCCACGGGATTATCCATCGTCTTTCCCTGAACGCAAATCCACGCAGGCTCATCCCGCGCCACCAGGATTTCGCCCCGGGGCACCGTCTGGCGCCGCCGGATTTCAATGCAAAGATCCGCGACATCCCCGCGCAATGGTGTGATCCGGAATTGAAAGGGCATTTCAAGCCCTTCGACAAATAACCGGCTGACATTATAAAGAATCTCAAGGTCAAGCCCGTCCAGGTCACCGGAAATGACAGATCCATGAGTATCGTTCCCGCGATAATCAAGACCTCCCCCGGTGGACGCAGACCTCCGGGCGGCGTCGGGTGGCGCCCGGAGGGTGCCACCCGCCTTGTCTTCAGCCGGACTGGCTGGCGCGGAAGCCAGATCACCCCCGCAATTAGGGCAGAAACAGGCACCTGCGCCATCCAGGGGCCAGTTGCATTTCGGGCAGCACGATGATCCGTCGTTCATGGCTCAATCACTTGATAATATGGGTTGGCCCCGCGGACTTGATTCCATTGCTGATGGCCTCCATGGCCTTCCCAAGGAGGCGCTCATCCCGGTCCCGGCTCTCGTCCAAAGCCTTTTTCTTCTCCTCCAGGAGTTCACGGATGGCTTTCTGGTCAATCTCCGACATTCTCCCGAACGCCTCGGCGGCGGCCGGATTCTTCGCGGAATTCATGGCCAGAACCTGCTGGGGCGTCAAATCTTTCTTGATCATGAGATCCTCATAGGCCAGAAGCGCCTCGCGCTCACCGGGATCCTCAGTGGAGGCGAGCAAGTCCTTCACGCTGGCACCGCGGACCGCCTCCATCATCTCGCGACGGGCCCTGACTTTCGCCTGGTCCTTCTTTTCCTTCCAGAGAAGCGCCTGCTCGGTCTGCTCCTTCTCCAGTTCCCAGGTGTCCTTTTTCTTCCGCAACTCGTTCACGTGACGGTTGTATTCAACCTCGAGAAGATGCTCCGAATGCTTGCGTTCCTGCTCCATCCGGAATACAAGCGATGACGCATCGAGCTCATGCCGGTGAACCTGCCGCAGCCGGCCGAGTTCCTGCTCGCGGTGTTCGGCCGTGACGCCCTTTTCCTGGGCAAGCTGAAGGACATATTGTTCCAGATCCTGCTGGGTCTTGAACTGCTGCATCTTGTCGGACACCAGCAGTTCCTGAAGGCGCTGGTCAAACTCGAGGCTCCGGCGTTTCAGCTCGGTTTCACCGGACTTCATTCGCAGGGCCTCATACGCGGGGCCGTCAAAATCCACGGTCTGGACGCGGACAATCTCCATCCCGAAGCGATCGAGGGACACTTTCAGTGTGTCCTGCAGCGAGGCCTCCAACTGCAACCGGCGCTGGGGATCCTTGACCAGATCCTCAATGGTCGATGTATTGCAGAGATTCTCGACGGCATAGCGGATTTCCATTTCCAAGGCGTCCATGATCTCGCTGTAGGACAGCTGGTCCCGCGTCTTGAAAAGATTCTCAACAAATCGCCCGGCATTCGCGCCCACAAACCGGAAGCAAACCTCGGCATAAAATTCAACCTGGATGTCGTCAGCCGACCGCAGCGCCTTGGTCCTCATGGGCAGAACGACGTCCCCGCTTTCAATCAGGATGATTGTCCGGGGTGGCTTCGCTCCCCAGAGGCTGAGCTTCTGGGCGAGATTCTCGACATCATAGCGTCCGGGCCCTATGACCTCCTTCACAACGCCACCTTCCAGCAGGATAGCGGCCGTTCCTGCCTGAACCTGTATTCCCCTGGTCAGGAGCTGCTTGATGTCGCCCACCTCAAACCGCTGGGCAAAAACTTCGGCCGGCTTTTGCCAGATTCCACCCGCGACGTCACCCCGGGAATCAGGATGGAGGGCGGCTTTACAATTCCAGCAGAAATTCGATTCGCTTCCCACCCAGTTGCTGCAGTTGGTGCACTTGAACCATCCGCCCGTTGCCGAATAGCCGCACCGGCTGCAAAACTTGGCCTTTTTCTTCACGGAATGCCCGCACCTCGGAGACTCGGGATTCAGGCGCGCTTTTTGAAGCGCATCACCGCTAAGCGCACGCTTGGTGGAAGGATCAATCAACGCCGGACATTTATCTGAGAATAGACCCATGGCACTCTCCTTTTTTTACACTGATACTCCGCCCTTGGAAGGGGGATTGCTTTTCGAACTTCCATCCGCTTTCCCGCCTTCAGGATGCCCAGCCAGATGCTCCTTGCAGTACCGCTCCTTGTTTCGATCCCAGCAGTCCACGCAAATCGAAGCGCCGCACTCCGGCTCAATACAGGACTTCGATAAAGACAGCCGGCTTTGATAGGTTTTCCCGCAGAACGCGCATATCCCCCCGGCTCCCACGGAAAATTTGCTCTGCTCGAGATAGGCGTCAAAATTTTTCTGGGAAATCCGGTACAATTTACCCACGCGTATGGCGGGCAGCTCTCCGGCCCTGACAAGCCGATAAATGAGCTGGTAGGTTACCCCAAGCATGTCAGCAACCTCCTCCAAACTTAGAAATCTTTTTTCAGAATTCATACTCCCCTCCCATCTGTATGGTTATGTTGTATTCGTTCTGATTATAATTGTCAATACCATATTATCGAACAATATTTTTGTTTACGTTTGCTTTCGTTTGATTGCGTTTAATTGCACTGAATTCACGAAGTCCTGATAGGCCTGATCAAATGAAAACTGGGTGGTCGACTCGAGGCCCCTCTGGCGCATAGCCTCATATTCCTCTTTCCCCGAGGCTACCCAGTCGGCCAACAGGACCATTTTATCGGCCATGGCTTCCGGAGTCGTATTGCACAGGAACCCGTTCCCGAACGCCAGGGAATCCCTCAGGCCGGGAACATCATAGCCGATCACGGGCGTTCCCAAAGCATTGGCTTCAATCACCACCAGCCCCCACCCTTCGCGGATCGGAGAGGTGCACAACACATGCGCCCGCTGCAGAAGGTCATCTCGCTGGGCATCCGTAACCCGCCCCCAGAAGGTGACATTCCTGATGCCCTGCGTTTCGGCATACTCCCTGACTTTCCCTTCCTCATTGCCCCAGCCCGCTACCCAGAAACGGGCTTCAGGATGCTTCCGCTGAAGCAACTGGTAGGCCTTCAGGGTGTGAAGAGGCTGCTTCGAGTTCCGCGGACCTATCAGCAATACGGTGAAATCCTTTTCTTTCGGAAGCGACTCCGGGAGGGCGCCCAGCTTCTTGCAAGAGGCCCCCATCGTGATGATCCGGATCCGGTTACGCCGGAATCCGTGGTGGCGCAACTCCCTGGCGGTTGAATTGGAAATGGTCAGCACCGGCCCCCGGAAAAGAATCGCCAGCAACACCAACTGGAGCTTCTCAACAAAGAAGCCGGTCAGGTTGATAAACGGCATGATCCAGCGGGACACCCCATAGAAGCTGGTCTGGGAGAACCACTTCACATCCTCAATATGGAAGACAACCAGGGCTGCCCGGCGCGGGTTCATCGTGAGGACTGAAAAACTTCCCAGGCTAATGAACCCATCCACCAGGAACGTCGTGGTTTTCCGCAGATGACGCCAGAAGTAGACCGGCAGGCGGTAGAAGGAGAAAATAGTCTGCCCGACCCGGATGATCCGGATCCCGTCAACAACCTCTTCCGAAACACAATCACGGAACCCCGGCACCAGGTGGACGACCTCCCACCCGTCACGGATCAGCCGCTTGGATATCTCAAAGCAGACCAGTTCCGCCCCCCCCGCCTCAGGGTGCCGGATGTCCTTCCAGCATATCCATACCAGCTTCTTCATCTCACTCTTCACCCCTCACGTCTCACTTCTCACCCTTCCGTCCAAGCCATACCCATACAATGGCAAGTCCAAGAAGCGTTGCTCCCGAAATCGCCAGGCCCAGCCACAGGATACCGGGTGAAAATTTCACCGTGATCACCCCGCTGCCGGCTTCGGGAATGACAATCCCCTTGAAGGCGCCGAAGGCGTGAATGACAGGATATTTCCCGCCATCAGCCTGCCAGCCCGGATAAAAACTCTCCGAAACAAAAATGACGCCCGGCGCGGTGGTTTGGTACTGAATCTGGTACTCGTCGGAATTCTTCGGGATAAACTGAACGCTGGCGCGGGCATTTGCGGGAGGGGGCGATGTCGCCACGCCATATTTAGCACAGTCCTCCCGAAGCACTCCCAGAGTCCGGTGATAGTCCAGTCGCCCGGCATCCAAATCGGCGCACAAGCCCTTCGCATCCTCGTAGGCCCTCACATCATGGTAGAATTTAGCCCGGGGAAGCGAATTCGTATACCGGATCAGGCTCATCTGACCAGTGGCCCGGTCGGCATTCGCCATCACGCCCACATTCATGATATCGAGCCTCACCTGTTCTCTCTTGATCGCACCGAACAGATTGTAGTCTTTCAGGTTGAACAGGATGTAGCCTTCCGGCGCCTCGTACCCAGCGTGAAGATATCCCATGTTTCGGGGGAAGATCACTTCCTCGCTCATTTTTCCGTCCCTCAGCTGGGAAAACCGGAACGGACCGGCACTTTCGCGCAACGATTCCATTTTCGCGATAATCCCATTTCGGTCAGCAAAGTAATCTTCAGGCCTCTGTCGTCCCTGGTGAAACCGGTGAAAGGCCAGATAAAGATCCAGAAACGCCAGCAGGGCGAGCATCACGGCGCCCAGCGTCAGGTAACGCGGTGTTTTCGCCCGCCCCATGCGCCAGATAATGACCCCCGTGACGATGCACAAGCCCAGGCTCAGCAGGGTCTGGTTCAGGGCGTGGGAACTGAACACCGTCTCCTTCAACTCCGGGAAAACCCTGGACGAGAACCGCAACAGCCATAGGAGGAACGCTCCATAGAGGATCGCCAAGAGGACCATTGGGGGCCACAGATTAAGCCGGGGCTCAACGGTCTTCTCGTCCTTCCGTCTCCCCATCAGCCAATCCACCAGCACCGCCACCAGAACGGCCAAACAGAAATCAAGCAATCCACTCAGGCGGGCAGGCGTCCTGAACATGGAAAAGCCCGGCGCCACATGATAGAAGACATTGAAGAGGCCGCCATACCGGCCCAGCATCAGCCAGAGGATTGGCACCAGGGCGCACAGGAAGAACACCGCCTCACGCCGGACGGCCCACACCCGGCGCACATTGAAAAGCAGGACCGTCACCGCAATCAGCGCCAACTGTCCGGCATAAAACCCGAATTCCCAGTACATCCATGCCCCGCCATGCCAGGTGGCATATTCAAGGGTATCCTTGTTGATCCCCCAGAACGGGACTCCGCTACCATCCCCCGTCGAGGCGCCGAAGAAATTGGGAACCAACCCATGGATCAGGTAGTACCAGGGCAATGACAAATCGGCAATCTGGGCAAAGCCGTATTCCTGCCGGGAACTGAAACTCCAACTCTGCACGGTAGACAGGATGACGAAAATGCCCAGCAACCCCACCACCAGGAACACTCCCCCCATTTTTACGCAGTCCAACAGCGCGGCCCCCGTTACCCGCCAGCGCGACGAAGACGTCGCGCGAGGCTTCTGGAAAACCAGATACAGCCAATACGCACCGAGGAAATAGGCATTGTAGAGGACTGTTTGCGGGAACCCAGCAAGAAAGGACATCCAGATGC
>JBAXRC010000079.1:0-7736 GCA_037131415.1 bacterium
AATCCTCGCCGCCCTCACAGGTGCCGCCCGGACCTGCATGATGCTCTGTTCCGAAAAAATCACCACCAGCCTCGTCACCACCCACACCTCAATGGAATCCGTCCCGGGAAAACTCCGGGTGGACCTGATCCTCGATGCCATCAGACTGACCTCCGAAACACTGGAACGGCTCCGCCGCCGCGCCCCGAAGCTGGTTGTCTGCGCCCTCAATCCCCACGCCGGCGAACACGGCCTGTTCGGTGACGAGGAGGAGCGGTTCATCATTCCTGCCATCGCGCGGGCCCGCGAGGAGGGTTTTGATGTCGAGGGGCCGATTCCGCCCGACACAGCGTTCCTTCCCGACCGCATTGCCAGCACAGGAGCCTACATCTGCATGTACCATGACCAGGGCCTGATCCCCTTTAAAATGCTGGCCTTCGACACCGGCGTCAACATCACGCTGGGGCTTCCCATCACGCGGACGTCACCCGACCACGGCACCGCTTTCGATATTGCCTGGCGGGGACTCGCCAAGCCGGACAGCATCCGTCAGGCTGCCCTTTACGCGATTCAACTGAGTCATTAACCCAAACCTGGAGCCTGACATGAAAGTCGTCGCCTTTAACGGAAGCCCGCGGAAAGACGGAAATACCGCCCGCCTCATCACCCAAGTCTTCACCGCCCTCCAAGCGGAAGGGATCGAAACCGAACTCATCCAGGTGGGCGGCCAGATCGTCCGCGGCTGCACCGCCTGCTACCAATGCGGCATCAACAAGAACGGCCGCTGCGTACAGGATGATGCCATGAACGGCTGGATCCAAAAAATGATTGAGGCGGACGGCATCATCCTGGGCTCGCCCACCTATTTCGCCGACATCACGCCTGAACTCAAGGCCCTGATTGACCGCTCCGGCTTTGTGTGCCGGGCCAACGGACAGGTCCTCAAACGAAAAGTCGGCACCGCGGTGGTCGCGGTACGCCGGGCCGGCGCCATCCACGCCGTTGACTCGATCAACCATTTCTTCCTGATCCAGCAAATGATCGTTCCCGGCTCCTGCTATTGGCCCCTGGGCTTCGGCCGTGACAAGGGAGAGGTGGAAAAAGATGAAGAAGGACAGAACACCATGAAGGTTCTGGGCGAAAACATGGCGTGGCTGTTGAAGAAAACTATTTTGCCATCTGGTACGCCTGCATGATCGTATAGTACTTCACCAGCATATTGGGCTCTTCCCATGACGGCAACGCCCGCAGCGAGAGGTACTTGAGATATTTCCCCATCACCTGGGCGAAATGGGCTTCGTGACCGACCTTGAACTCGGCGGGTATGACGATTTCCCAGGCGGTGTCGGTTTTCTTGGCGGTTACGCCTGGCCAGGCCTTGCAAACGCGGGCCAGGGCGGCATCCAATGCCGGCTTGAGCGAATCAACACTCTGTCCACCCCTGGGCTCGACATAAAGCGTTGGCTTATACGCCTGCTCGGCACCCTGCCGGATGATCAAGGCGGCCTTGGTTCCACGCATCAACGAATAGTGGGTATCCCCCGCCCCTTCCGGCGCCTCGAAGTTCCAGCGCACCGAAACCTTGGCGTGGATCCCCTTGATCGTATAGGTAAACTCACCGTTCCCATCGACGTTCAGGCCCCCTTGGGCATCGGCATACTTCTTAAGATAATCCGGATAAGCAACCATACTCGTCGCTTTCGTGAACTGCGCCTGCGTGACCGGGGTTGTCCATCGCCGGGCCGAAAGCACCTTCACATCCTGCGGAGAAAGCACCTGCTCCGGGAAGCATTCCCATTGCACCAGATCCACGAGATGCGTGGTCACATCAACAATCGCATCCCCCTGTTGCGCTGAATCGAAGAACCAGGGCGGGCGTTGCAACGGCTTGCCAGACACATACTTGAAGTAGTGATGCACACTTTCCTTGGTGACCGCCGGATCCGTCGGGGTGCCCTGCTCGAGCTCGCCGAACAGTGCGGGCGAATGGGAGAGTTCCTTCTGCAGGATCGAGGTAACCTCGTTCCGCTCAGTCATGATGTCATACAACAACACGCCTTTTTCCTTCGCGACTCGAAAAGCCTGCTTGAGCAGTTCAAAATCCTGAGGCGTAATGGCCATGGGCTTGTCCGAAAGCACATTGAACCCCGCCTTCACGCAGTCCCCAATATAACGGGTCTTCCTGGCGTTGTTTCCGGCAAGCACGACCACATTGCCTGCCCGCTCCGACACCAATCGCGCCAGATAGTCCGGTCCAGTGTAGAGCTTCGATTCCCACCGGGTCGGATTCTCGGCCCGCGTGTTATAGCCCTGGATCTTCTGCATATGCAGGTCAAGATCGGGCCCAGCTGGCGCATAGACATGCACCAGGGGATCCACACCGGGAACCATGACCTTCTGCACCAGCGCCGCATGAAAATGGCCGGGATCAAGCGTCAGTAATTTCACGGTATCCACCTTTGTTCCAGAGGACTCCACGCCCATGACCGCAACACATCCACACAACCAACTCGCCACAATGATTCGATTCATGAATATCCCCTTCGCACTACACGCTTTTCACGAAATTAGCAGCTTTCAGGATTCTCTCGATACTGTAGGCATCCCGTGCAGGACGCGAAAGCATCCGGTCCGCCTCTTCATCACCAATAAACCGTTCCCGGACCGGATCCCACGCCAGGGTTCGCCCGGTCTTCATGGCAATATGGGCAACCAGACAGGCAGAACAGGAACGATGCCCCACCTCAACCGGAGCGATCGGCTCCTGCCGCGTGCGAATGCAGTCCAGCCAGTCGCCATGATGATCGGCTTTGCGAACCAGATGCACTTCCCTTTCCGCAGGGGCCTTCTTGAGAATCGCGCGATCACTCGCGTCCAGGGCACGGAGCGGGCGAGTATCTTCACGGTTCACGTAAATCCATCCACTCTCGCCTTCAAAACGGACCCCCATCATCCGCTTTCCGCCAACATGAACCTTCACGCCATTCGCATAGCTCAGCGTCGCCTCAAATTCGCCATGCACGTTCCACAACCCGCCCGTCAGGAACGAGGCCTTGGCCGACACTTCCACGGGGCCTGAATCGACAATTCCCATCGCCCAATGCGCGATATCCACATGATGAGAGCCCCATCCGGTGATCATCCCGCAGGTAAAATCCTCACACGCCAACCACCCCGGACGACCATACCCCTTCTGTGGATGCACACGATCCTCGGTGTACGGAAGGGCCTGCACGGGTCCCAGCCAGCGGTCATAGTCCAGATTTTGCGGCACCGGCATCGGGGCGATGCGTCCGCCCGGATTGTCGAGGGGAAGTCCGATATCGATCGTTCGCAACTTCCCGATACGACCGTTGCGAACCAGCTCGCAGGCCCGGGCAAACTGCTTCAATGACCGCTGCTGGGAACCCACCTGCAGGATTCGCTTCTTGCTACGGACTACATCGCTCAATGCGCGCCCTTCCGCCAGTGTCAGGGTCAGGGGCTTCTCCAGGTAAATATCCTTGCCAGCCAGGGCCGCTTCAATAGCAACGATCGCATGCTGGTGGTCAGGCGTGGCAATCAGGACGGCGTCCACGCTGCTGTCGCTCAACAGCTCGCGGTAGTCACGATACTGCCGGACGGATTTCCCCTCATCAGGCCGCCATTGGCGCACCGCCCCGGCCATGGCTTGAAGGCGGAGGGAATCCACATCACACAAGGCGGCAATCCGGACCGTTTTCTCATAGACAAGCGACTGCAGATGCCCTTGCGCCATCCGCCCGCACCCGATCATACCGATGTTGATCCGGTTGGACGGAGCGGTCGCGCCACGAAGCCCCGACGGCAAAATGAACGGGGCGCTCAACGCCGCCCCGGCAACCGTCAGGAACTGCCTACGCGAAATGGAACTCGCATGATTAAGATGCATCAACCTCACCCGCTCTTCTACAGCTTATAGAACTGCTCCCAATCCTTCCGGGGCGGCGAACCGGCCAGCAGCTCGTTGGCGAATTTATTGTTGGTGATCTGACGGGTTACCGGGTCATACACCAGCCGGGCATTCACCTGCTGCGCGATGATGCCAAGCGCCATTGCCTGGCACAGCGGACCCGCCACATCGAAGGAGGAACGACACTTTTCCAGGCCCTTGCAGGCGAGGAGGAAATTCTTGAAATGATTTGAGGGACTTCGGGGAACATGGGGCAACTTGGCCGCCAAATCCTTCGCCTTTTCCTTGGAAATAATTTCCAGCGTCGAAGCATGGCTACCGCCCTTGAAGGTCAGGCCCTCGCCATAAATGACCTTTCCGGGAGGATAGACCTTGGTTTGAATCTTGCCGGAGGACGGCGGAGGGATATTGGGATCCACGACCGCATTACCGAAATCAATCGGAAGCGGCGGCAGGTTTTTTACACCGTCATACCAGGTCACATCCACCGGGGGTTGTTCACCCCGGGCGGGGAATTTGAACACCAGCGTCGAGGCTTGCGGGAAGATAAACTGGCTGTATCCTTCCAGCGTCGGAATCACCTCCGTGGGCAAGCCGAGGTTCAGGAACTGGTGCGCCGTGTCAAGAATGTGCGCGCCCCAATCGCCAAGCGCGCCGTTCCCGAAATCAAACCAGGACCGCCATTCCCCGTTGATGTAGCCCTTGTTGTAGGCATGCGCTTTGGCGGTCGCCTGCCAGGTGTCCCAATCCATCGTCTCCGGCACCGGTTGCGCCGGCAGGAAATCCGTGAAGGTCTTGCCATGCCAGCGGCGCGACGAGTTCATAAAGGCCGTGATGCGGGTGACGTTCTTGATGACACCCGCCTCGGTCCATGCCTTGAACTGGAAGTAATTGGCCTCGGAGTGGCCCTGGTTACCCATCTGGCAGGCCACCTTGTATTTCACCTCCGCCGCCATCATCAGGTCAATCTGCCGGAACGAGTGGGCCATCGGTTTTTCAACATAGACATGCTTGCCGAGCGACATGGCGAGCATCGCGATCGGAAAATGCGAGAAGTCGGGTGTCCCCACGCACACCGCGTCAATCTCCGGGCCCATCTTGTCGAACATCTTCCGGAAATCCTGAAAGCGGGGGGCTTTCGGGAACTTCGCGAGGATTCCGAGCGTCTGGGGCGCCCCCATGTCCACGTCGCACAAGGCCACAATGTTGGCAAGTCCCGTGCCATACAGGGAGTTGATGTCTTCTGCGCCGCGATTGCCGATGCCGATACAGGCGAGATTGACCTTCTCATTAGGGGACACTTTCCCGGTCGCACTATTGGTTTGCGCCCCGATCAGGCGGGGACTGATCATGGAAACAGTTCCGGCGGCCAGCACGCCCTTGAGGAAGGCGCGGCGTTGCTGTCCCAGGTCAATTGAAGTAAGCGTCTTCTGCGTTTTCATATTCGAGCTCCTGTAGGGCGAAATTTGACAACAAAGAAACGGGATTATTTCATGAGGCGCCGATAACACAATAAAAAAAGAGGGGGCTGACGGGGGACGACCTGATCCAGGTTAGTCAGGAATCGTACTTCCCCATCCTGCAGAACGGGACAATACCTTCAACCAGGCAGGCAGGAGTTTGCGCAGCGGAAAAGGCTCAAGGTGATTTCGCCCCAGGGCTGACAAGGGTATCCATTTGAACGCGATCCAATGCTCGCAGGCTTCAGGGACTTTCCCTGGCGAAAGACGGGGACTATCCATCCGGAACATCAGATTGATTTCACAATGCCGTTTCCCTTTTTGAATGAAGGCATGCTCGACCGCCCCCAGGAACTCCTTCACAACCGCCTTCACCCCAAGCTCCTCCTGAATCTCGCGCGCAAGCCCGGCAACCGCCCTTTCACCGAATTCAACATGTCCGCCGGGAAGATACGTATTGGCCGCCCCCTTGCTCTGGCACACCAGCAGCTTGCCCTCCTTCACGCAGACGCCCCGCACCAGGATCTCGATGGTCTTGTCATGGCTCACAGGAATGCCCCTCATGGTTTATCTGGTTCAACACTTCGCCCGCAAGAAACAGGGAACCGGCAATACAAACGGCTCCATCATGTTCACGCGCCCAGTCCGTTGCCTGTCTCATCGCCTCGGACAGGGAGGCCGGCACGGCATCCCACCCTTCCGTCCGCGCAATCTGCACAAGTTTATCGGGCGCCTGGCTTCGCTCCGTGTCAATCGGAACAGCCCAGCACTTGCGGACAGAGGAAGCCCCCATGGCCTTGGCAAACCCGAGCGCATCCTTGTCGTCGCACATGCCCCATATCAGGGCAATTTTCCGCTTCTTGAACAATTCCTTCAAGGACGCCGCAAGGGTATGCGCCCCATCGGGATTATGAGCGCCATCCAGGACCATCGGGGGGGCCCTCGAAAGGATCTGGAGCCGCCCCGGCCAGACGGCCTTGGAAAGGCCCGCCCGGATAACCTCGCCCGGAATCGCCAACGGACTGCAAGTGGCCAAGGTTTCAAGCGTTGCAACAACCGTGGCGCAATTCTCTAGCTGATGGCGCCCCAGCAAGGCCATCAACACAGGCCCGTAATTCACCTCACCGCCGGAAATGGAAACCTTCTGGCCATCCATATCCTGGGCGACGCGCCGCACGGAAACGGCTTCAGCGGCATTCACGAAAGTCGCCTTGCGGGCCTGCGCCACATTCCGAATGACAGCCAGCGCCTCATCCGGAGTGGCGCCGCAAACCACAGGGCGGCCCGTCTTGACAATTCCCGCCTTCTCCCCGGCAATTGCCTCGATAGTGTCCCCAAGGTAGGCCGTATGCTCCAACCCGATACGGGTAATCACTGAAATCAGGGGCAGCACGACATTGGTGGCATCCAGACGCCCCCCCATCCCCGTCTCTACCACCGCCACCTGGACCTTGCATCGCCGGAAATACTCGAATGCCAGAGCCGTGGTGAATTCAAAAAAGGTGGCCTCACGTCCCTCCGCCGCTACGCCGGCGGCATGGGCCTCCATATCCTCGAAAAGGGCCGCAAGGTTCTTATCGGGAATTTCCGCCCCGTCCACCTTGATCCGCTCATTGAACCGGACCAGGTGCGGCGAGGTATAGAGGCCGACGCGCAGGCCAGCCTCCCGCAGGACGGATTCCAGCATCGCACACACGGATCCCTTGCCATTGGTGCCTGCAACATGGATGGTGGCAAAGGCATGATGGGGATTGCCAAGCCGTTCCAACAGGGCAAGAGTCGTCTCCAGGCCCGGCTTGATCCCGAAGGTCCGCAACGCATACAGCCGTGCCAGAGATTGTTCAAGAGTCCTCATACCCGGTCAAGTTCGCACGTTTCCTATCGTCGTTCAATATTGAATGTACGCATTTGAATGTTTGACGACATGGGCCCAGACAACTAAAGTCACCGCCAATCGCAAAAGAAACGAGGCTCTGAAATGAATCAACTTCCACACTTCGACTCTTCGGACAATCCCCCGCCGATTTTACGGCAGTTCTCCATGCTGCGGGCGGCCTTCTGGCCGATCCTCATCCTGGGAATCCTGTTGTTTATTCCCGTTTTTACCTGGTTCTTCTGCCGGATCGAGCCGGGTAGCGGCGAAATTGCCATCCTGATCCATAAAACCGGCGAGGATCTACCCTCGGGCCAGCTCCTTGCCGAATCCCCCACCCAGAAGGGGATTCAACTTGAGGTGCTTGCGGAGGGGCGTTTTTTCCGTAATCCCCTGTTCTGGGACTGGCAAATGGCCCAGATCACGGACATTCCCGCAGGCAAGCTGGGCGTGGTCACCCGTCTCTACGGGAAGAACCTGCCCGCCAACCAGA
>JBAXRC010000080.1:0-7699 GCA_037131415.1 bacterium
GTCCCCCTCACATACCGGAAGACTGGCGGTTTATGGAGGGTCCTTGGTTTCGGCAGGGACTCCGCGCCCGGCCAGGCCAGCCAAGGCAACAGCCAAAGGGACAGCCCGCTACCGATCACCAGCAGCCGGTTTCGCCAGGACAGGGGGATGATATAGGGATTCGCCACGGTCGTCATTTCTCCGAGGGGCGTGTCGCCAGGTTGACTTCCCTGAAGCCGGCTTCCGAGGCCATGTCGAACAACTTCACGATCGTGTCATGCCGCACCATGCGGTCAGCTTCAATCACCAGCGGCAGGTTTGGCTTCTGGCTCCATGCCGTCGCCAGGGCCGACCGGAGTGAATCCATTTCCTGAGCTTCACGCCCGAGATATCGCTGGTCATCAAAGAAGTAAATCTCATCCCGGTCATTTTTTCCCGCCACGGGCAGGGAAAGAACGGCGATATTGTGCCCGTAATGCCGCCCGTCTGAAAACGGCGATTCCGGCAACTGGACCGCCACGCCGGGCTGAAGAACGTTCGGCGCCAGGAAATACAGGTACATCCCCACGAGAAAGGCGACATTCACCCAGGGCGCCACCATGACCAGGCCATGATTAATCCGGTTTTCAGGCCGGTAATGCCGGAACCCGCGGACCGACCACCCCACCGTCTTGGGATTTTCACGGATGATCATTCGTCCTTCTCCGTCACCGGTTCATCCCGGACAATTGGAGTGCCCGCCAGGAAAGCGATGAGGTCCGAGGCTGAACGCTCCATATCGATGACGATCTTCTCCACCTTGCCGATGAGAAACGTGAAGCCGACATAGCAAGGCGCCGCCACCGCCAGGCCGACCGCCGTGGTTACAAGCGCCTGCATCAGGCCGGACATGACGTCCACCGGCTGGACCAGGGGCGCCGCCATCTTCATCGCATTCAGCGATTTGATCAATCCCAAGACCGTACCCAGGAGTCCGAAGATCGGCGCCACCTGCGCCACCGTGGCAAGAATCGACAGGCGCCGTTCCATGCGGGAGATCTCCGTCCGCCCGGCATTTTCGATGGCGGCCAGCAGGGATTCCTTACCCGCATGACGGTTGAGGATGGCCGCGCGGACAATCACGGCAACGGGCCCGGGGGTGTCATCACAGATGGCCAGGGCCTCGTTCACATTGCCACGCCGCAGGTTATTACAGATGCCGGCGATAAAATCCTCCGACTTGATGCGGGCCCGGTGCAAATGCAAGAGCCGCTCAAGGAACATCACCAGGGCGGCCGCACCGCAGCCCATGATGATCCACGCCACCAATCCACCTTGTCTCAATAGATCAAACATAATTCCCCTCTCACCAGATCCAATGTTCCTTGCGGATCTGGTCGATCCGCTTCCGGGCGTCACGGCTGGCCGGCACCCGGGCGTCAGCCACCCGTTCCAGCACCTTGATGGCGCGCTTCCAATTCTTTTCCAACTCCAGGATATCCGCCGCGGCAAACGCCGCCTTGGTGAACCAGACAGCCGAGGCCGAATCCATGCCCTGCCCCGCCAGGGCCCGGATCACAACGCGGGTGTAATATTGCTCGAACGCATCATTGCGCCGGCCAAGCTTGTCATAGCATCGACCGGTCTTAAACTCCGCCTGGAGCTCCAGGTCAAAGGTTGTCCCCGGACTCCGCGCCACCGACCGGTAGGACGCGATCGCCTCCTCATACCGTTTCGGATCCGCAGCGCCTAGCGTCAGCTGGCAGTCGCCGCGGCGTCCCCAGGCTGCGCTGACCAGGGAGCTGTTGGGATATTTCGCGATCAGGTCATCGAACACGAGGATGGCCCGCGAGAATTCTCCCAGCTCGCTGAGCGAATCCCCCTGCAGAAAACGGGCTTCAGCCATGTGCGAACTGCCTGGATAGGCCCGGGCAAGGCGCGAGAACACATCCACCGCCTTCAAGTATTCCTTCCTCCTCATGGCTGAACGTCCCGCCCAGATCAGCGCCTGGTCGGCTAGCGCATCCCGGGGCGATTTCTCCGCAAGCAGGATAAACTGCGCTTCCGCCTCGTCGTAGGTTCCGTGGTTGTAGGCATACTCACCGATCCAGAACATGACTCCCGGCGTCCATTCGCTGTCCGGATATCGCTCCACAAACGCCTTGCAGACCTTCAGGGACTCCGCCTCCTGTCCCCGCATGTACAAGGCCCATCCCCGCATGAACGTTGACTGGAGCGCCACCCGGTTCGTTGGATAATCATTCACAACGCGGGTGAAATCGCGCAGGGCGATGTCGATTTCACGCAACTGGTAGGCCGCCAAACCGTGCCGGTGCAACGCCTCTGGATACAGGGATCCACGGGGATAGACCGTCATGACGTCCTGATAGGCCGCCATGGCTTCACGCATGAACTTGGGCCCCTGTTCTTCCTTGATTTCGGCAATCCGCATCAGGGCGTGCTCCGCCAGGGCCTGGTTCGGGTAACGCCGGATCACTTCACGGAATTTCTCCTCACACTGGTCCCACTGCGATTGTCGGGCAAGGCATTCGGCGCACTGGAACAGCACCTGGGGCGTCAGGCCCGTGGAGGGGAAATCGGACAGGACGCGCTCATACGCCGCCTCCGCCAGCTTGAACTGGGCGTTCGCGAAAATGGCATCGGCCGACTTCACCAGCAACAGCTCCCGGTCCGAGGGATCGATCGCTAGTCCTGCGGCCTTCTCGAACATGGAGGAGGACTCCGCAAAGCGCTGCATCTCCCACAGCGCCAATCCCCGGCCCCGGAACGCCTGCAACCGCCCCGCCGACTCATTGAAGGTCTCAAGGTAGTATTGATACTCCTCAGCCGCTTTTTCGGGCTGCTTGATGGAGAAATATGTGGCCGCCAACTCCCGCTGCAATTCACCGGACACGGGGTCATCCGTCATCCGTGCAATCACCGGACGAAGCATCGCCGCGCCCTCGATTATCTTGCCCTGACGGAGAAGCCATCGACCCCACAGGGCACGGCCACGATCCTTGAGGCTCGGCGTGGGGGCCAGCTCAACCGCCTTGCCTGCCGACACCACGGCGGCCTCCAGATTGCTCTGGGCGGCGTTCACCTCACTCAGCGTCATCCAGGCAAGCGCCCGGCGGTCAATCCGGAGATCCTTGTCATTGGCAACCAAATTCAGAAGATTCCAGGCCGCCTCCCAGTTTCCCCCGGCAATCATGGCCTTGGCCAACCACAATTTTCCATCCTGAACCGCCACCGTAACGGGCGTCCGCTTGATCAGCCTTTCCAGAACCGTCTTCGCCCCGGCCGTGTCACCTGCGCTTAAGAGTGCCTGCCCCCAGTCGAGCAGGTTGTCGGCGCCTTCATCGGTTGCGCCGAACTGGCGGTCGAACTGCTCGAAAACGGACAGCGCCTCGACACGGCGACCGTCCTTCAGGTTACACCATGCCGCCAGCCTCGAAACCCGGGGAACCAGGGGACTGCCCGGAAACCGTTCTGCAAAGTCATGAATTTCCGACAGGGCGCCCTTCCAGTTTCCGGATTCATACTGCCCAACCGCATGCCAATAGACCAGGGATCCAGCCTCGCTCGTCGGGGTTGCATCACGGACCTCATCCAGGCGTTTCACCATCTCCTTGAACCGCCGCTGCCCATACAACGCACGCGCCAGCAGGACCGCCGCATCGCCGCGCTCCACGGCACTCGTGGTGTCGGATTTCAAGATAGCCTCAGCCTGCTTCTGCGCCAGGTCATGCAGGCCGTCTTCAAGCGCCGCACGGGCCGCCGTCAGGGCAAAGGCACCGCCCCCTTCCGCCTGGCCCGAAAAAGGCAGGGCGAGAAGAATCCCGGCAGTCAGAACACCTATCATTGTCTTCAGTCCGTTCATATCATGTGCTTCCGCAGAGCCTGTCCGGTATGGGACGCCTCGCATCGGGTAACCTCCTCCGGTGTTCCTTCCGCCACCAGCCGTCCGCCATCATCGCCGCCCTCCGGCCCGAGATCCAGAATGTAATCGCAGCGTTTTATCACGTCCAGATTATGTTCAATCACTAGAACGGTGTTGCCGGCGGCGCGCAACCGCTCCAGAACATGCAACAGGCGCTCAATATCGGCAAAATGCAAGCCTGTGGTGGGTTCATCCAGCAGATAGAGGGTCTTTCCGGTGGCATGCCGGCTCAGCTCCGCCGCCAGCTTCATGCGCTGAGCCTCCCCGCCCGACAAGGTGGTGGCCGACTGCCCCAGCTGGATATACCCCAGCCCGACCTCCGAAAGCGTCTTCAGTTTCCGGGCAATGGACGGAATGTTCTTGAACACATCGAGGGCTTCGTCAATGGTCAGAGCCAGGACCTCGGCAATGTTCTTTCCAGCGTAATGCACCTCCAGGGTTTCCCGGTTGTAGCGCAATCCGCCGCACTGCTCGCACGTCACATAGACGTCCGGCAGGAAGTGCATCTCCAGCCGGATGAGCCCGTCTCCCTTGCAGGTCTCGCACCGGCCGCCCTTGACGTTGAAACTGAACCGGCCCGGCCCATAGCCGCGAACCTTGGACATCGGCAGCCCGGCAAACAGGTCGCGGATCGGCGCAAAAGCCCCCGTGTAGGTCGAGGGATTGCTGCGCGGCGTCCGGCCGATCGGCGACTGGTCGATCACAATCACCTTGTCCAGCTTGTCCGCACCCAGCAGGCGCCGGTGCGCGCCGGGAATATCCTTCGAACCGTAGAATTTCCTGAACAGGGCGCGCCGCAGGATGTCATCAACCAGCGTGCTCTTGCCACTTCCGGAGACGCCGGTCACGCACACGAACAGCCCCAGCGGAATTTTCACGCTTACGTTCTTCAGGTTGTTCTCGGTACAGCCCTGCAGCTGGAGCCAGTCGGCTCCCGGCGGCGTCCGTTTGGGCGGCACCGTGATGGCCAGCTCCCCGTTCATGTAGCGGGCTGTCAATGACTTCGGATTGGCCAGCAGCTCGGCAACCGTCCCCTGGTGAATCACCTCGCCACCATGCCGCCCGGCACCGGGACCGAGATCGATCACATAGTCGGATTCCCGGATGGTCTCCTCGTCATGCTCGACCACCACCACGGTGTTCCCGAGATCGCGAAGCTGTTTGAGGGTATTGATCAGCCGCTCATTGTCGCGGTAGTGGAGTCCAATACTGGGCTCATCAAGGACATAAAGAACGCCGACCAGCCGCGACCCGATCTGGGTTGCCAGGCGGATCCGCTGCGCCTCACCTCCGGAAAGTGAACCACTTTCCCGATCCAGTGTCAGGTAATCCAGCCCGACATCGGCCAGGAACTTGAGCCGTCCCCGGATCTCCTTGATCACTTCACCCGCGATTTTTGCCTCCTGTTCCGGAAGCTTCAGCTCCTGCAGGAACACCAGGGCATTGCGGACCGACAGGCGGGTCAGGTCCATGATGGACTTGCCGCCCACGGTGCAGGCCAGAACCTCGGGCCGGAGCCGTGCCCCCTTGCAGGTCGGACAGGGCTGCCGGCTCATGTAGTCCCTCAACCGCTGCCGCGTGAAATCGCTGTCGGTCTCCTCGTAGCGCCTCGCCAGGTTGGGCAGCACCCCTTCAAAAGGTTTTTCATATTTACGAAAGGCCCCGCCCCGCCAGTAGCCGAACGTCATGTCCTTGTCGCCGGAACCATGCATCAGAAGATTCCGGATCTCCACGGGTAAATCCTTGTAGGGCGTTTCAAGACTGAACCCGCACTCCTTGGAAACCGCCCGGAGCAACCCCTTGTAATAGAGGATGAGCCGCCGCCCGCCGCGCCGCCAGGGTGGAATGGCCCCCTCGTCAATGGAGAGCTCGGGATTGGGCACGACCAGTCCCTCATCGAACACCAGTTTGCTTCCCAGCCCGGCGCATTCAGGACAGGCGCCATAGGGGTTGTTAAAGGAGAAATGCCGCGCCGTCAGCTTCTCGAAACTCAGCGCGCAGTCAGGACAGGCATGTTTCTCGGAATACAGGCGCTCGCTCCAGGCCGTTTCCTGTTCGCCCTGAAGCAGGGCGTGGAGCATGCCATTGCCTTCCTTGAGCGCCAGTTCCACCGAATCCGTCAGGCGCGACCGGATCTTGGGCGCGATGACCAGTCGGTCCACCACCACATCCATGGAATGCGCCTTTTTCTTGTCGAGCTTGGGGACCTTGTCCAGCTCATACAGCTCGCCATCCACACGGACCCGCACAAACCCCATCTTCCGGACCTTTTCAAAAATCCCCTCGTGCAAACCCTTCTTGCCCCGAATCAGTGGCGCCAGGATCACCACCTTGGTCTTGGGTGGCCGCGCCAGGAGCTGTTCCACGATCATCTCGGCCGACTGGCCGGCCACGGGCTTGCCGCAATGCGGACAATGCGGATGCCCGACATTGGCATAGAGCAGGCGCAGATAGTCGTGGATTTCAGTGGTGGTCGCCACGATGGAGCGCGGATTACTTCCCGCCGTGCGCTGCTCGATGGAGATGGCGGGCGACAGCCCTTCCACGTAATCCACATCCGGCTTCTGCATCTGGTCGAGGAACTGACGGACATAAGCCGACAGGCTTTCCACATAGCGACGCTGCCCCTCGGCAAAAAGGGTGTCGAAGGCCAGGGATGACTTCCCGGATCCACTCAAACCGGTAATGACCGTTAAACTGTTCCGGGGAATCCTGACGGTTATATTCCGCAGGTTATGCTCACGGGCCCCAGCAATAACAATGTGATCACGAATCATCAAAAGAATTTATCGCAATCCATCGTCATCCGCAACCTATCATGCACCAAAAACGGAGACAAGGGGAGTGGAATTCCTTGACTCACTTGATCCCCACACGTACGCTTGTTGTATTGAGGTTTTACTTTAGGAGGTCATCATGAGGATTTGCCTAAAAAGAGCCCGCTTCGGCATCATTGCAATTGCATTCGCAATCGCCTCCTGGCAGGCCCCCGCGGCGACGACCAATTGGACCGTCATCGGGTGGAACAACCTGGGTATGCATTGCATGGACAGCGAGTACTCCGTGTTCTCGATCCTGCCACCCTATAACACCATTAATGCCCAAGTCGTAGGATCCACAACCGCAACCGTTTGGCTAGTGAAGTCTCCCCCCTCTTGCGGCGTGAATTACCGGGCGGTCGTGGATCCGGACGGCTCCATCAACACCTCATCAACAGGGAAATCGGACTTCTCAACCCATGTGCAATCGCTTTTCGGATTATCCCTGCCGATGGATGTGGGACTTCCTGTTCCCGGACCGAATTCCTACTCCATGCCAGGCTCGTCTAACGCACCGCAAACCATGGGATTCGAAAGCAACATGAGTTGGTTTGTCGCCTACGGCATTCCCATCACGCCTTATGATGACAAAGGTTATCCGAACCAGTACTCGCTGATGCAACTCTCAGCCACCAACGCGACAGCAACCTTGCGGACCAGCGACATCGTTCTGCCGGTTTCTGACGAAATGAACTGCCGCCTCTGCCATCTTTCCGACTCGGAACCCGCCGCCCAACCATTGACAGGATGGGTCAATGTCGCCCATCCCGGACGGGATTACCGGCTCAACATCCTTAAGCTTCATGACCAGAAGGAAGGATCCAATACCGTCTTCATGGCGGCCCTGACAAATGCCCATTACAACGCCAAGGGACTCTATACAACCGTGGTGACGGATCACACCCCCATCCTCTGCGCCCGGTGTCACAGTTCGGAAGCCCTGCCCGGCAGCGGCATCCCCGGAATTCCAGCCCTAACC
>JBAXRC010000081.1:0-7675 GCA_037131415.1 bacterium
TACCGCAAGGAAATCTTCCAGAACATCCAGCTGTACGGGGAACTGCACCGGTTCATTCCCGCGCTGGCAAGCTGGGTGGGTGGCTCACTCTCTGAAGTGGTGGTTTCACACCACCCCCGCCGGTTCGGAACCTCAAAATACGGCATCGGGCGGACGGTCAAGGTCATCCTGGACCTTGTGACCGTCAAGTTCCTGCTCCGCTACAGCACCCGGCCCATCCATATTTTCGGGAAATGGGGCCTGAACTTCGGGTGTCTGGGCCTCTTGATGCTGATTTTCATGGCGGCCGCAAACCTGTCGCACCGTTTTTTTGGCACCGATATCTGCTCGGAACTGATCAAGCGGCCATTCTGGGTCATCACCCCCTTCATGCTGCTCTTCTTCGGGCTCCAGTTCATCTCCATAGGACTTCTCGCTGAGATCCAGATCCGGACTTATCATGAGTCCCAGGAGAAACCCATCTACGTGATCCGCGAGACCGTCGAGCCCACGGACATCCCCCGGGGTAAGGCAAGCGCCTAAGGGTATGGACGAAGAGCAAATCCTCCTTAACTCCGCATCCCCGCAGGCGGCGGTCCTGGTGTGCCTCTTCTATGGCCTGATGCTGCTGGCGGGAACGGCGGCGGCCATTATCCTGATCATACGGGCCATCCGCCACCCGGTGGATTGGAACACCCGCGATCAGTGGCTCCGAAGCCGCCCCTGGACATGGCGCGAAGGGCTTATGGTGGCCGCCATCGTCGGATTCCTGATAGCAGCGACAATGGCCCTGATCACGCTCCTGGGGCGCCCCCGGGACGCCATCCTGATCGTCACCCAGGGACTCCTTCTTGATCTGGCGGGCATCATCGCCATTGGCGCCATCCTCCGGAACCGGGGCTGGAGCTGGCTCGATGCGTTCGGAATGGGCGGCCCCCCCGGCCGTTTCCTGAAATCCGGCCTGCTATTCTACCTGGCACTGTTACCCGTCCTCCTTTTCTCTTCAATTGTCTATCAGGGGATCCTCACCGCCCGGGGATATCCACCCAGCCTCCAGGACATTGCCCTGTTACTTTCCGGCGATCATCCCCTCTGGATGCGCTGTTTCATGGTCTTCCTGGCCGTCGCCGTCGCCCCCTTCTTTGAGGAATGCCTGTTCCGGGGAATCCTGCTCCCCATCATGATCCGCCGGATGGGAGTCGGAGCGGGAATCTTCTTCGTGTCACTTTTCTTTGCCTCCATTCACGCCCACCTGCCCTCCCTCATTCCGCTCATGGTGGTGGCCGCCGGATTCTCCCTCGCCTACCTCTATTCACGATCCCTCTGGGTCCCCATTGTCATGCACGGGGTCTTCAACGGGGTCAATCTCGCCATGTTGCTCATCCTTCGCCCTTAACCAGGAGTCATGCCATGTTCATGCGAACCATTGAATGGAAACCCGACACTCCGGAATCCCTGATCCCCGGGAAAGTGGTCATGATCGACCAGACCCGCCTTCCCCTGGAACTGACATGGCTGAAGACAAGCGATGTCAAGGAAGTCTGGCATGCCATCAAGACGCTCCAGGTACGCGGGGCTCCCGCCATCGGCATCGCCGCCGCCATGGGCGTGGCCACTTCCATCCAGAACCAGTTCGGCAGCACGGCGCAACTGGCGGCGGCCGCACGGCTGGCCGCCGATTATCTCGCGACATCACGACCGACCGCCGTGAACCTCTTCTGGGCGCTCGACCGGATGCGCACCGTGATTCTTGCGGCGGAGGCCCTGACACCCGCCTCATTCAAAACCCGCTTGGTTGAGGAGGCCATGACCATCCGGGACGAGGATGCGGCCATGTGCCGCGCCATTGGAAAACACGGCGCCACGCTGCTCAAGGACGGAGACACCATCCTGACCCACTGCAATGCCGGCGGGCTCGCCACGGCCGAGTATGGAACCGCCCTGGCCCCGATCTATGTCGCCACCGAACAAGGCAAGCGGATCCATGTCTATGCCGACGAAACCCGCCCCCTCCTTCAGGGCGCCCGGCTGACAGCCTGGGAACTGATGCAGGCAGGCGTGGAGGTCACCCTGATCTGCGACAACATGGCCGCCCATGTCATGAAGACCAGAACTGTCAATGCCGTCTTCGTGGGAGCGGACCGGATCGCCGCCAATGGCGACAGCGCAAACAAGATTGGAACCTACGGCCTTGCCGTGCTGTCGAGGGCTCATGGCATCCCCTTCTATGTCCTGGCACCCAGCTCCACCTTTGACCTCTCACTCCAGAACGGGGCTCAGATCCCGATTGAGGAAAGAGCCCCGGAGGAAATTACCATGGGATTCGGGAAACGGACGGCACCGGAAAACGTAAAGACCTATTCCCCTGCCTTCGATGTGACGCCCGGCGAACTGATCACTGGAATCGTCTGCGAACAGGGGGTAATCTCCCCCCCCTATTGGGCTTCTTTTTCTTCTCGATTTGCTCCAACAGGACAGAAATCCTGACCCCATTGACAGTCTCGAGATCGGGCAAGGCCTCTATCACTCCCTGAATCAGCTCCAGATCGATACTGGTACCCAGATGCCGCAGGGACTTCAGCGTATAAAGAATGGACACCTCTTCCATGGGCGTCCCCTGGATATTCAGGGTTTCCACCGAAAGGCTCATGAGCGCCGTAAGATCAGACACTTGGGTGTTTGAAATATTAAGGGTTTTGAGAGCCTTGTTTCCCTTGATGCACTCGAGTCGCTCAAGCGCCGTATTGGACAAATCCAAGGATTCACACTGGACCTGGGCAAGTGCGGCTGCCAACCCCTGCTGGGTCATTTTGGAACCTGAAAAGTCCAAGGCTCCGATTGTAATATACTTGAGCGTTGAGTAATCCCTGATGTTGGCATTCCCGATGACAAGCTGGCTCAAGGTTTTATCCTTGATCGGGAAAAGAGAGGGAATCGTCGTTGACCGCAAAACCAGCCTGCTCAAGGGCATGTCCGCACAAAAGCTCAAATCCCGTATTGGCGTTTCGCTAAGATCCAGAGAAGTCAGCTTGAACCCTTTCAGGGCTGAATAGTCATGGATAGCGGTTTCCGCAAGGTCCAGCCGCGCCAGGGGAAGCCCCTGCAGATACGACACATCCCGAACCATCGTTGCCCGCAAGTTCAGCTCGCGAATCGGCATCCCGCAGAGCGGCATGACGCTGGCGACCTTGGTATTGGCCACATTCAGGGATTCAAGTTTCATACCCTGGAGACCGTTGAGCTCCGTCACCCCGGATCCGCTGATATCCAGGGTGGTGAGCGGCATTCCTGACAATATCGAGAGAATTTTAAGGTCAGTTCGGGGAATTTCCAGATGCTGTAGCTTCATGCCCTTCAACTTCGCCGGATTGTCCAGGACAAATCCCCGAAGGCTCAGCCGTTTCAGCGGCAGCGCCGCCACCACCGAAGCATCCAATTCCACCGCACTTCGATCAGTTCCCGAATCGATTATCAGGGAGGTGATCGTCTTGAATCCAGCCAACGGCCTGATGTCGTTGAGTTTCCTGGAAACAATCCTTACTGAGATTCCGCCATTTTTCTCCGCACTCCCCACCTCGACCGCGCCCGGATCCATATTCGGATTCCGGGCCATCAGGGCGGAAGCGATGTCGTCTGCCGTAACACCCGTTGTGGCGAGCCTCGCAACAGGTTTCTGAACGTCCGTTTCGCCGGGATTCGCAACAGGCCGCAAAGAGGAGCCGTTCCGGGGTGATATGACTTGCTCAAGGGCTCTCCCGCAAGCGCCCTGCAGCGCCAGGATCAGATCCGAGTTGCGCTGGACAAACGGGGACTGTCCATGGACATCGAGAAAAGTCTCCAACCCGCGATCGATCTGGATGGCAGCATCGCGGGGCATCTGGCAAACCTCGAGCCCCTTTCGCCACACCTGGAAATCAGTTCCGGAAGGCTCAACCCCGGCCATTTTCATCAATTGGCAAAACGCCACCAGCGCCTTGTCGGCGGCCATCGCCGCCTTGATGACCACCTCGGCATCCCGCCGGATATGGGCCTCCAGGATGGGTCCCAGGACCGGCCCCGTCTTATCAAATAAATCCAAGGCATCCGCTTCCCTCTTCTCATTGAAGGCGACCAACCCGCTCGCCAGGAAGACTTCCGGAAGATTAATCGTTGCAAGCCGGCTCAGCCGCTCCGAGGCGGCCATATCCTCCAGCCGGACATCAATCTGGGCGGCCCCGTCGAGGGTCTTGATGACCACCTTGCGATCCCGGATTTCCTGAACCTTTCCGATCAGCTCGCCCCGCAGCAACTTGATCCTTATGGTTTTGCCGATATCCCGTTCAAACGATTCCACAATCCTGTCGTTGAGTGACACAAAGCCGGTTAAGATTTTGGAGATAGCCAGAAGATCGTCCCGGTGTTTGTTGAAGGACGCATCGTTGTTTGCCCCCTCCACCTGTTTCCGGGCGGCGGCGAATTTTCCCGCGAGAATGGAATCCGCCACCCCGTTAATAAGACTGTCCCAAGCCTCGTTGTCCTGTCGAAGCGCTTTCAGCTCGGCAATCTTGAGCCGCAACACTTGAATTTTGGCAGTCCGGTTTGACGCCGTTTCCGTCACACAGGGGCCGGAATAATTTTCAAGCCACCCGACCGCTTCATCCGGCGCCCCGCCGTCGGCCACCCTACCCATGACTTTTTCAATCTCCGCATTGGCGGCGGCGAGATCCGAAACGGAACTCCGGCCCTTACCCACAGGAATGGCAGGGACGTCCGGGTGCGGCTCCAGAACCGAAGGGTCCCCGAGGGAGATATTGGGATTGGGCGGCGCCAGAATCAGCTCAACCTCATCACTCGCGGGCTGGCGCAGGGAATACCACAGGCCAAGCGCCACACAGGCCGTAAAGACAACCGAACCGAGCACCAATTTGGTGACCATCCCTGGACCGGATCCTGTCTTCCGCCCCTCCTGATCAGGATCGTCGCCATTACCGTGGACTCCTGCAAAATGCCGCCCCTTCATGGTGCTGGCCCCTTCATCCGGGGTCCTGCCAGAGGGCATCATGCCTTTCTGAACACGATGGATATCGGCCACAACGGCAGCCCAATCCTTGATGCGATGCTCCCGGTCCTTGACGAGCATGCGTTCAATCAGGGCGCATAACTGGGGGGGCATCCCTGGCACAATGTCACGGGGATCGGGAATCTGAAGGGTGACTTGCGCTTCCATCGCCTGCTGGTCTGTCAGCTCGCCAAAGGGGCGGCGTCCCGTCACCATCTGGTAGAGGCAGCAACCCAGGGCATAGATATCGGTGCGGCAGTCAAGCGGGGTCAAGCCCGTCACCTGTTCGGGCGAAATGTAGCCGGGAGTCCCGGCAACCTCATCGGAATCTTCTGCCACCTGGGAATCCTTGGTCAGGGAAAGTCCCAGATCCGCCACCTTGATGGTTCCATCATGATCTACCATGATGTTTTCTGGCTTGAGATCGCAATGGATCAGGCCGGCCTGATTCCAGGCATAGTCCAGGGCGGACGCAACGGATTCCACCACCACCAGGGCGTCCTTGGCCTCCAGCATCTTCTTCCGGCTGACCCATTGTCCGACCGTGTAGCCGTTGACATACTCCATGACGAAGAAGAAGCTACCCTCCTGCTCGCCGGAATCGTAGACCTGAACAATCCCGGGATGCTTGAGCTTCGCTGCCGTCCTGGCTTCCTTGATGATGAGCCGGACACTCTCGGGATCATGGCTGACCCGGGGCGGCAACAGCTTGATGGCGACGATACGGTCAAGGGAGATCTGACGGGCTTTCCAGACCTGCCCCATCCCCCCCTCGCCGATCTTTTCGATCAGCTCAAATCCAGATAATTGGAGTTGATCCATGAATCCCCCTCACGCCGCCATCACCCGGAGGTGTTTACTTGAGCAGGACGCCGATTGTCACGCCCAAGCCGATGCAACAGAGATAAACGATGGATGCCGCCGCCTTGAATTCTGTGAAAATCAGGCTTACCGGGGCATAGCCCTTGGTGAAAATCATAATCAGCACCGACAGGGCAATCAGCAACAACGCAATCAGAACATTCTTGGACATGGCGTATCTCCCTTTAATGATTTTTTTTACACAAAACCGCCTCTGACACCTTAACAATCTCTTCAAGATCAGCCAGCCGCCCCGCCCCTTCCCGCCCACAGGCAAGATCGCCGGATCCCACTTCCACAAACGTAACCCCACGCGATTTCAAGAGCGCCACATTGGCACGGGTAGCGTCATTCGCCCACATATTATCATTCATGGCCGGAGCCACCACCACGGGTGCCCGGGTGGCCAGAACAGTACAAGTCAGGAGATCATCCGCCAACCCGTGCGCAAGCTTGGCCATGACATTGGCGGTGCAGGGCGCGATCACCAGCAGGTCGGCCCGGTCGGCATACGAAATATGGTCGGGGTGCCACCCGTCCTTCTCATCAAACAATCCGGTTCCCACGGCATTACGGGAAAGGGTCTGGAATGTCAGCGGCGTCACAAATTCAGTCGCGCAGGAGGTCATGACAACCGAAACCTCCCACCCTTTCCTGATAAAAAGACGGACCAATTCAGCCGCCTTATAGGCCGCAATGGACCCCGTGACTCCAAGAACCAGGTGTGGCTTCCGCTTTTCTTTCGTCGATAGCGCCATAGATCTGGATAAAGTGCCAGTTTCACACGCTTTTGTCAAATTACGCCCGCGGGACTAAACCCCGTTCCCGAGCAGGTGCTGGCCACCATCCATAAAGAGGATTTGGCCCGTGACGGTATCGAGCTTAAGCAGCGCGACAACCCCTTGGGCGATGTGCTGAGGGGTAATCCGGCATTTCAACGGAATGGTCCCGGCACGGTCAAAAAAATACTGGGTCCCCTTTCCCGGTGGCGGCAATACCGCCCCCGGCGCCACGGCATTCACTGAAAAATCAGGGGCCAAGGCGAGGGCGGCTTCCCTTGTGAAGGCAGCCAACGATTTCTTGGAAAGGGAATAAGGCAGGCAGTCGGGATCGTTCGCCTCAATCCGGCGGTCCAGCAGGTTCACCACGGCACCCTTGTCCGTCCGTTCCGCAAACAGGCGCGTCAGGAGGATCGGCGCAAAAAGATTGATCCCGAACTCCACCCGCAACTTCTGCTCGCTGACGGTCTTCAGCTGGTTCTTGTGGAAAACGGCGGCATTATTAATGAGGATATCCAGGCACCCTGCCTGCCTGAAGGCCAAACTCATGAGGGAACGGCAGTCCAGCTCGGAGTCAATCGCCTCCTTGGCAACCCAGGCCTTGACGCCCTTTGCCCGGAGCTTGAGCGCCAGTTGCTCCGCGGCGGAAACAGACCGGCTGCAGTGGATCACCACATTACACCCTTCCGCCGCCAGGGCCTCGCAGATCGCCTTGCCGATCCGCACCGCGCCGCCCGTCACCAGGGCCGTTTTTCCGTGGAGTCTCATGTCGCGCAGGCTCCCTTCATGGCGGCTTTCATCGCGGGAATCGTCACCGCACCTTCATAAAGGGCTTTCCCCACGATAACCCCGTCCAGATTGGAAAGTTTCAAGGCGGCCAGCGCGGCGATGTCCTGACAGGTCGAAATACCACCCGAGGCAATCACGTTCGCCTTGACCGCCTGGCAGAGGATCCTGACGCCCTCGATATTCGGGCCGGTCATCATTCCATCCGTAGCGGTGTCGGTATAAATGATCG
>JBAXRC010000082.1:0-7666 GCA_037131415.1 bacterium
CGGGAACCAAACATTTTCGCGACCCGTGGCACAAGGCCACGGGGACGCCCCCCCTGTAACTGACCCCTTACAACTTGGAAGCCTTGCCTCCAGTTTAAAGGAGGCAAGGCTTCTTTCTACACCGCGCCAGGCGGCAGGACGCCGGGCAGGGGCGGGGGGTTTCCGGAGGAGTTTGGAGGATAGGCCACCATGACCGGAATCCGGCGGTCCAGTATGGCGCTGACCAGGGCGCCCATGCCGGCCAGCGTGATGGCGAACCAGGCCAGCAGGCCGACGGGGAAGGGAAGGTTTACGGCAACGTACAGAACCAGCAGTCCCAGCGCCATGACGGGGAAGAGCAGGCTTGCCGGGATAGGCATTTTCCGGCGCAATAACAGGTGGCCGACATATAGTCCGATCACGATTTTGCTGAAGTAAATCAGGATCAGGTATGCCAGCATGAACATGACGCACAGGGGAATGCCCACCAGCGTGAAGAAGAGGAACAGGGCGGTCACCGGCACCAGGGCCGCGGTCAGGATCCCGAACAGCACGCAACGCCAGGGGGAGTCGGCGAGCTTGTGGACGCTGAGCGCCATAATGCCCGGGACGATTGTGACAAAGACGAGCCCCGCCAGGATCGCCCCGCACAGGAGTGCCAGTTGTAGTAGCAGGTCGGCGATGGTTGTCGGCGGACGGGCTTCCGGCTGGAGAAGATCCGTCTTCATCATCTTTCCGCCCAGCGTCACACGGGAGTCGAGCACCAGATCGCGATCCATCCGGTACACCAGATTTCCGGCAATGCGTGTGCCGGGCGTGACTGTGATGTCGCTTGCCGTGATGTTGACATTGCCGTCAAACCGGCCCGAAAGTATCACTTTTGTGGCCATGATCCGGACGTCACCCCTGATGGTTCCGTCGGCGATGATGTCCTGGCCGACCAGCAGGGCGCTGCCGCCCACGGTGGCGTTGGAAGCGAGGGAGATGGTGGGCGCGAAGGCCATCAGGTTGCGGCCAACAGTCCCGGTGAGGATGAGCGTTTTCATGGCGGCCAGCCGGGCATGGTTGGCGGCGGTGCCGGACAGGGTTACGAATTCGCCTGCACCCCAGACATCGCCGAGAAAAGAGCCGGTCAGTTGGAGTGTGGGGATGTTGGTGGCGGGGTTCTGGTTGAGGTTATCGGCCAGCAGGAAACAGTCATCGGCCGCCGTCCCTGCGAAGGTAATGGTTCGGGCATTGAGCCAGAGCTCATTCGTGGCGGTGTGGTCGGCTTTCAGGACATAATTGCTCGAGGCAACGAAATCGGTCGCGCTGGCGAAAGGGACGGCCAACAGCAGGATCAGGGCGTAAAGGGAGTGCCGCTTCATCCGTTCGCCTTCCGTACCACCACGCGGTTTCCCTCGACTTTGACAACCTTGATGGGCTGGTTAATGTCAATGATTCCGCCCTCTGCAACGACGTCGATGCGTTTGCCGTTGATCAGGGCGAAGCCAGCCGGCCTGAGTTCCGAGGCGGTAATCCCGGCGGCGCCCATGATCGACTGACGCGAGTCGCTGGACTTGAATGCCTTGCCGTCCTCGTTCAGGGTCATTTTCTGGCCGATGGTGGAACGGGGGAATAGTCGTATCCAGGCGATGACCGTGAGGACGGTCAGGACGAATACCCCGGAAAGGGTGTAAAACCCGACCTCGGGGCTGATGGTGAAGCCCACAATGACGGCGGCGAACAAGGCGATTCCGCCCATGGTTCCGAGAATGGCGCCTGGAACGAATATTTCGGCGCCGATCATCAGGGTGCCTGCAACGAGCAGGCTGATCAAGACAAGGGTTGGGTTTTCCATAATCAGTTTCCTTATGCTTTCTTTGTGCGTTCTACAACGATGCGGTTTCCCTTAGCCTCAACGATCGTGACGGATTCGCCGGCTTCATAGAAATCCCCCCGCGTCAGGACGTTTAACCGCAATTCGCCGAACCAGGCGGCTCCGGCGGGATGCAACTGTGTTTCGGTGGTGCCCTGTTTTCCCACCAGCGATGAGCTGTCCGGGGTCGCTGTATAACCCTCCGTTCGGGAGGTGGCGGTGTCCAGGATCAGATTCCTGAAGGCCGGAGTCTTGGGCAGGAAGGCGGCAAGGATGGCAAAGCCCCCTACTGAAACGAGGAGTGAAAGAAACAGGCGGCTGAAGGAGAAGGTGATCTTGGGCAGGGTAGGGTACCAGGGTTCGCCCGGGTAGTGCTGGATCATGGCCATCATGATGGCGATCACGATCAGGACGGTCCCAATGAGTCCCGGCACAATGACGCCCGGGGTGACGAACAATTCCGCCATCAGGAAGAGCAGCCCCAGGATGAAGATGGCGACTTCCTCCATGCCGGACAGTCCCGCGATGTTGGAGCCCCAGAACCAGATGGCCAGGCAAGCGATGCCAAGAATCCCCGGCAGGCCGAAGCCCGGCGTTTTGAACTCGATGTAGAGCCCCAGCAGCCCCAGTCCGAGCAGGATGATCGAGATGGATTCAATGAAACGGGCGATTTCCTCGGCGGAGCTGACCACCAGTTCCACCCGCTCGCACTTTGCCTTCCCGATCTTCTCCAGGAGCGCGTCCAGGCTTTCAACAGTGCCCAGGGAAAGAAGGGGTTTCTTCTGGGGGCCGACCAGCCGTTCCGCATCCTTGTTAGTGAGGGTCAGGAGGCGCCCCTTTTTTGAGATCACCTCGTCGCCGATCTTGTATTCCGAATCCCGTCGCACCATGGCCTCGGCCAGTTGGGGGTCATGGCCGCGGTGCTGGGCGGCGGCACGGATCATGGCGGCGACATAGGAGACGGACTTCTCCTCCACGGATTCAGGCATCGGCTGAACTTCTCCAGTGAGGCCGAGCATGATGGGCATGGCATCGCCGATCTTGCTGCCCGGGGTCATATAGATGTGATCGGTGGCCATGGCGATGATCGCGCCGGCCGAGATGGCGTTGGGATTCACGAGGGTGTAGGTCGGAACCTTCAGCCCCCTCAGCATGTTCAGGATTTCCTCGGCGGAATCCACCCGCCCGCCAGGGGTGTCCATGTCGAAGATGATCGCCTCGGCGCCCTCCTCCTCGGCTTCGTTGAGCCCGCGCCGGATTACATAGACCAGGGCGGTGTCAATGACGTCATGGATGGGGATGATATAGACCTTGCCCGGTTCTGAGGAAGAGTCGGGTTTGGGCATGGCCCATGCGTCATTTGTGGCGCCCGTAGCCGTGCCCGAGAGGAGTGACAGCAGACAGGCTAGGAAACAGAGTATTTTCATGGGACGGGCTCTCCTTCAGGGGGTGTTGTGGAGTCGGCGGCCACAGCATCCCGCACCCGCAGGATGGTGGTGGACTGCCGGGCGTAATCCTCGACTTCCAGATCCTTGATCATCCATT
This sequence comes from bacterium, assembly GCA_037131415.1. Lineage (GTDB taxonomy): Bacteria > Verrucomicrobiota > Kiritimatiellia > CAIKKV01 > CAITUY01 > JAABPW01. The sequence continues at coordinate 3,383 of JBAXRC010000082.1, forward strand.
CGTGGTTGATTTTCTTGAAGCTCTTGACGGCAAGCCGGCGGGAGAGGTTGCCGGGCTTGTCGTAGCCCTGGGCCTGGAGCAGCATGGATACCCGCTTGTCCACCCAGATCCTCATGCTGGAGTAGGGCATGTCCCCGCCGTGCGGGGCGTGGCGGTCGAGAACATAGCAGGGTTGCCCTCGGTTTTCCTCCTGGCCGATAATCTGGCCGCCATCCCACCACAGGAAGCCGAGGGTGAGATCCATCCAGGAGAGGGCGGTATTCTGGATCGGTTGGTCCAGCGAGGGGGCAGGGGCGCCCTTGATGGGGTCGCCGGTCATGTAGAGGAACGAAACCCGGCCCTTGTCGCGCAGGACGGTCAATTGTTCCAGCGGTTTCCCGAAAGCGTCCCCGATGGTGTAGGTGGCCTCGCGGGGATACCGGAGCTGGATCGCCACGGTGAGCCTTGTTTTTGAGCCCTTCTCCGGGGTGGTGACAAGGTCGCCGGAAATCCTGATGGGTTTGGAGGGCAACCTCGCGAGGAGGTTGCTCATCAGGGCATCTACCGTGGGGAGCTCAGCCACCGCTGCCGTAGGGGCGGCGACGGGAGGCGCGTTAGTGGCCCCGTGCGCTGCAGACGCAAGAAGGAAGATTAGCAGAACATTCAACATCGAACGAGAAACGCCGGAATTAATTTCCTTTGTTCGACGTTGAATGTTGAACGTTGACTGTTCGATATTCGCCATCTTCTTTCCGCCTTATCCCATCCGCGACTGGAGTTCGGCCTCGAGCTGGTCGACGGGCAGGCGGATCTGCTTCATGGAATCGCGTTCGCGCAAGGTCACGGTGTTGGTCGTGAGAGTGTCGAAGTCGATGGTAACGCAGAAGGGGGTCCCGACCTCGTCCTGGCGCCGGTAGCGCCGTCCGATGGCACCGGTCTGGTCGTAGAAGCAGGCCCATTTCTTGCGCAGGGCGGTGAAGATGTCGCGGGCCTTGTCCACCAGTTCGGGCTTGTTCTTGAGCAGCGGGAACACGGCGACCTTGATGGGCGCCACGCGCGGGGCGAAGCGCATCACGGTGCGGGCTTCGTAGCCCTCGGGCGGCTGTTTGCCCTGCTCGGCGGGAATCGCCGGGCCGTCTTTCGGTATCCATTCCTCGCAGTAGGCGTTGCAGAGCACGGCCAGGGCGATGCGGTCCACGCCGGCGGAAGGCTCAACCACGTGCGGGATGAACTTCTCATTGGTATCCTGGTCGAAGTACTCCATGGATTTTCCGCTGAATTCCTGGTGGCGGCTGAGGTCGAAGTTGCCGCGGGCGGCGATCCCTTCGAGCTCCTGGACGCCGAAGGGGAAGGCGTACATGATGTCGACGCAGGCGCTGGCGTAATGGGCGAGCTCCTCCTTGCCGTAGACATACTGGGTGATGCTTTCCTTCGGAAGCCCAATGGTCTGATACCACTTGATGCGTTCGGCCACCCAGTAGTTGTGCCATTCCTGGTCGGTACCCGGCTTGACGAAGAATTCCAGCTCCATCTGCTCGAACTCGCGGGACCGGAAGGTGTAGTTGCGCGGGTTGATCTCGTTGCGGAACGCCTTGCCGATCTGGGCGATGCCGAACGGGACCTTCTGGCGCGAGGTGGCCATGACGTTCCCGAACTGGGCGAAGATGCCCTGGGCGGTCTCGGGGCGCAGGTAGGCAACCGATGACTCATCCTGCAGCGGGCCGACGAACGTCTTGAACATCAGGTTGAACGAGCGGGGCTCGGTGAGTTCCTTGGAGCCGCAGGCAGGACACTTGGTGCCTTCCGGGACCTTGAACTTCTCCTCGACCTTGGCGCTCTCGTTCGGCTTCAGGCCGAGTTCCTCGAACAGCTGGTCGGCGCGGAAGCGCTTCTTGCAGCCACGGCAGTCGATCATGGGATCCGTGAAACCGCCAACATGGCCGGAGGCCTCCCAGACGCGCGGGTGCATGATGATGGAGCAGTCCAGCCCGACGATGTCCTCGCGGGCCCGGACCATGTCAGTCCACCAGGCTTCGCGGATATTGCGCTTCAACTCGCAGCCCAGGGGACCGTAATCCCAGAAGCCGTTGATGCCGCCATAGATTTCAGAACTCTGGAAAATGAACCCCCGGCGCTTGCAAAGCGACGCGAGATGCTCCATCGATAGAATAGATTGTGCCGTGCTCATATGTGCCCGATATCCTGTAGGAGGGGGGGGCGGGGGTCAAGGAATTTCAGAAGAGCTGTCGTGGAGTTTTCAAAAGTTGAATTGTTGGATGACCGGTGATAGGTTATTCGGTCGCAAAACTCGATGCCAGTCCGGCCGTTTGCGTCAAATCGCTATGATACCAATAAAGGGGAAAGTATGACGCCAATTAGGCCGGTAACAATCCGGAAAACCAGCCGTCCGCGCGCACGACCAGAAGCAACGAAAGGAAGGAACGAGGTCAGTGAAGATCCTAGGTCAATGCCTGCCCCTGCTACCGGGGCTGTCCTGCGAAGCCAAGAGTTTTCTCGTCCCGCTTCACGGGTCGGGACGATTCTGTCTTGACTTCACTTCTCATGGGTGTCCCTTATCCGCCTTAATTCACGCACTTCAGTTTTTAATCGCGTCACCGTACCTCTTAATCACTTCAGAATCCAAAGGAAACCGCGCCCCATACCGCTCAACAGTGCCGTCAAACTCCCTGCAATCTATCAAATAAAAAGCATCCACATCTGCATGAAATTCAATATTTTCAACATAGTTTGAATATTCCCCCGAGGAACCGCTCCAATCAACTTGGCCATTTTGACGAGACGATGTATTTAACAGCACAGCAACAATACTTAACCAATAACCTGCTGGATGACTTTCTCTAACCCACTTTTGGCGCTCAAACACTAAAGAATGTTTTCCAGGTTTGATTCTGAATGGGCCCTGGACATTTTCTATAAGTGGAACAGTTCTTCCGTCTAATTCAATTTTTCGAAAACCTGAAAAACGAGCGTCACGAGTAACAAAATATATAGTTGCATGTGGCTCAGAATCACGTGTCTGATGAGTCGTGGCACACCCAGCACATAACGCAACGACGGCAGAATATATCGCCAGTTTTCTCATAACGAATTGCCCCGAAGAGGGGACGAGCTTGTCGATGCTGGCGGAAAGAGATCAATTTACGGCCAGGCTACGTCGGTTACCCGCGCCCCTAGCAGTTATTCATTACGATTACTCTTCTGTACGCTTTCGGATCAGAAACATGGCACCCACAAAACAGCCACAACCTCCAAATGCCATGAGAACCCGATACAACAAAAGCTGCTCTTTGTATTCAACTCCATCCGGATGAGCTACAACACCGTTCACGCGCAGCGGAATCTTATCCGCTGCGATAGACGCGCCCAGAAACATCAGACTCATAATAATTAAAACCAAGGAAAACATCCTCGGGACATAGAAGAACTTGTGACCCATCTTCTACAGTTCGAAAAACAGATATGTTGATAATCAACGAGTTACGAATGAGGCAAGAGTTCTTGCCAACACATTTTTTGTACCCTGATGTTCGGGCTTATAGTTCCTTGATTGTGGGCGGCACGGCAACGCCGGCGGCCCGAATCGCCTTATGAGAGTCTCCCGTCAATTGACTGCGCAGAAGGAAGTGGTGGCCATTGAAAACGGCTTTCACCTCCTGCAGGGCGTTGAGGCCACGGATCACCTCGCCCCATTCGCTGGCCAGATCCATCTGGCTCATCCTGGACTCCAGTTCGGTTTTGAGCAGGATGGCCAGGAAGCTGCAAAAGACATGTCCCCGGATGGTTTCATCGCACTTGTGATAGATCGGACGAGTGACCAGGATCGACTTGGTGGTGCGGATCAGGGATTCCACCGTCAGGAGGCTCTTGTAGGCCCTCGCCACGATTTCCGCATCATAATCCGTATTGGTTCGCAAGACCCACTTGCCGTCGAAACGGGCGTCCTCCTTGATCTTGGCCTCATCAATGGTGAACCGGCCTTCGCCTTCCTGGGCCAGGAATTTCCTGTATCCCTTGTTGCCGACCAGACTTTTGTCGCCACTTTTCAGTTGCTTCTTCAGCGCCTCCACAATGGCCTCCCGATCATGGGCGTCCTTCCGGCGCTGTTCCTCGTTCAAGCACACGACATAGCGGCGGGTGCCGATTTCCAGGTCTTTCAACTTCAGGGGCTGCGGGTCTTTCGCGCGCGTCCGCTCAGGCTGGATTTCCTGCCAGGCTCCACGATGTCTGAGGATTTTCTCGCTGACTTCGTTCTGGCGGCGCATCCGCACACCCAAGATGTAGCGC
>JBAXRC010000083.1:0-7652 GCA_037131415.1 bacterium
AGCGCATCATCACCGTCAAGCGCCAACGCGGTGTCATCAAGCTGGATGCCGGCTGAGTTGCCGACTACGTTATTTCGATTCAGCCTCAATCGGGGTGAGGGTATAGACTGCCCGATAACGTCAGCGCAGACCGGCATCATTGTGGCCACAAAACACACATAATTCGCATTAGTTTCATTGCGGCGTATTTCCCGGACTTGCCAACCGGAATAAAGAGTATTGTCGGGAATGGGACGTGACTTCTGACTCACAGAGAAGGGTACAGCACCTGAAAATCGCCCATCCGTCTGGCGAATGCCGCTACGATGTCAGGACTCAAGTGCTTTCCGCTGCTTTCAATAATGCAATCAGCGGCCTCGTCATGAGTCATGGCCGACTTATAAGGACGCGCTGATCGCATGGCATCATAGACATCAGCCACGGCCACAATGCGAGCGGAAAGGGGTATGGCATCGCCGCTCAAACCTTCGGGATATCCTGAGCCATTAAAATGTTCATGATGGGCCTGGGCGATGTCGATGCCCATTGCAAGGAAGGAATTACCAGGAAACTCAGCATGAACCGCCGTGAGTGTTTGCGCTCCGATCGTCGTATGCCGCCTCATTTCTGCTAATTCTTCGGTGGATAGTTTTCCCCGCTTCATAAGAATGGCGTCTGGAATCCCCACTTTGCCGATGTCATGGAGCGGAGCGGACTGATACAGGTTCTCAAGGTAAAGATCCGTAATAGTGCCGGCATACCGGGGCATTTTCTTTAGTTCGCCGGCCAATATCCGGCTCAACGTTTGAACACGCTCGAGGTGCTGGCCGGTACCGCTATCGCGTGATTCCGCAAGTTTCGCCAACGCAAAGATGGTTGCCATCTGGGAGCGGGAGATCTCCTTGATTTTTTCCTGAACAAGATCCTCCAGGTGATTATTATAGTTCTCCACGTCGAGCTGAAGTTTCCGCAGACGGAGGTGGGACTCAACTCGCGCACAAACCTCTTCGGCCTGAAATGGTTTGGTCACGTAATCCACCGCGCCCATCGAAAACGCCTTCAACTTATCGTCCGTCTCAGTGAGCGCTGTGATGAAAATCACGGGAATGTCATTAAGCGCTACTTCCATTTTAAGACGCTTAAACACCTCGAACCCATTCATCACCGGCATATTGATGTCCAGCAGTATGAGGTCGGGCGGATCGGCTTGCGCAGCCATAATGGCAAGTTGCCCTGACAGGACAGGCCTAGGTTCAATCCCCCGTTCTCTGAGGATCCCCGCCAGTAACTCAAGATTAGCGAAAGCATCATCCACAATCAGGACGTTGGGCGGGGGGGGTGTTTTATTCATCATGTTCGTCATTATTTCCGGTTAATAGGTACTGTTATTGAGACCTGCGCTCCCTGCCTGGAAGACGTCGCCACTTCGAGAGTGCCCCCAACGTAAGCCAGACGTTCACGCAGAAAGAATAATCCGAGGCCTTCGGACGAAAAGAGAGTCGCCAGAATATCGGGGGAAAACCCAACTCCATGATCGGTGACGACGACGCGGAGCAACGCGGCTTCCGTCAGATCCAGATCAACCTCCGCGCGCGTGGTTTTAGCATGCTTGACAACATTGCAGAGCAACTCACGTACAGTCTGAAATATCAAAAGCCTGAGGGATTCCGAAACGTTGATGGCTTTATCTCCGGACACAACCACCAATAGGCCGTGTTTTTCGCACATCCAGTCGGCAAGCCAGCGCATACTTGGCACAAGTCCGGCATCCAGGATTATGGGGGGAAATAAATCCGTGGTCACAGATCGCGAAATAACGAGAATCGCGTCCAACAACTTACGAACTTCCCGGATGGCCAGCGCAAAGTCCTTTTTCGGTGCCAGGCGATCTACCAAACCGACTTTAATGATGGAGGCCACAAGGATTTGTTGAAGTTGATCATGAAGCAACAGCGCCATGCGCTTGCGTTCACACTCATCCACCTGCGCCAACTTCGCAGTCAGTTTCCGGAGTTGCTCCATATTCTGATCCAAGGTGATGTTCGCCGCTTTCAACTCACTCACCGTATCAGCCAGTTCGACTTGAAGGTTCCGTAGCCGCAAATGAGTCTCACACCTAGCGCACACTTCTTCCGCCCGGAATGGCTTGGTCACGTAATCCACCGCCCCCAGGGAAAAGGCCTTCACTTTATCCAATGTTTCATCAGAGGCGGTAATGAAGATAACAGGAATGTCCTTCAGCGCAGATTCCGCTTTCAGGCGATCATGCACCTCAAACCCATTCATTCCAGGCATATTGATGTCCAGAAGAATGAGGTCAGGTGGATCGGCCAGCGCGGCCATGATGGCCTGTTGACCGGACAAAACCGGCCGAGGTTCAAGCCCGCGCGCCCGAAGAATCTCCGCCAGTAGTTCCAGGTTAGCCGAAACATCATCCACAATAAGGACATTGGGAGGGGGCGCTGCATGAACTCGTTCAATCTTTTTTATCATACGCCTAATTCAACAGCTCAGACAACGCGTGATACTCAAAATTCGCAACCAAGTTTTGAAGGGGGCGGGCAATCTCCGGCGCCATCTCGGTCAATTGGTGAGTCAGCTTAATCAACTGCTCCTGGCGGCAACTGAGGACCGCGGCGCGAAGTTGATTCCGCATCTCACCGGGCAGGGAGTCCAGCATCTCCCGTGTCAGGTCTGGCAGAATTCCCGAGTTAAGTTCTTCCGGGAGATCAATTTCTGAGTAGATGTACCGAATCCCCGATAAATCTTGAATATTGTCGAACAATACCCGTGCCAGAAACGGTTTTGCCATGAAGAGGTCCGATCCAGCGGAAGTGAACCGATGGCGAGTTTCATCACTGGCGTTAGCGGTCAGAGTGATGATTTTGACTGCGGCCCCACCCGGTTTTTGACGGATCTGGCGAATAGCTTCGTCCCCTCGCATGGCGGGCATCCTGTCGTCCATCAGAATCAGTTGTGGCTGACTAAGGGCGAAGACGGCCACCGCTTCCTGGCCGCTAGCGGCCTCAACGATGTCAAACCCGGCCTCACCAAGCATCTGAACAAGAAATAGTCGACTATCTGCATCATCCTCTGCGATCAATATCCTGAACCGTGGTTGGTCCGCCGCAAGTCGCAGAACCCGTCGCCGATCGGGCTGTTCTAACACCCCTCCCTCTTTGACGGGAAGTTCGAGCCGGAAGACGCTGCCCTTCCCCGCTTCACTGACGGCTGTCACATCGCCCCCCATCAGTCGCGCGAACTGACGGCTGATCGCCAAACCCAACCCTGTCCCGGTATTACTGCTACGCCCTGACGAGGTTTGCTCGAAAGGCACAAACAGCCGGTTCATCTCTTCCGCCGCAATACCCGAACCGCTATCTTCAATTACAATATTCAACCGCCACGCTTCCGCCTCTCTTTGCCCGGTCGATACCCGCACGTGGATTGCCCCTGAGGCGGTATACTTGACGGCATTGCTGAGTAAATTCACAAGAACTTGCCTCAGCTTCTGTTCATCGGCGAATAGATAACGAGGCCCCTGCTCAAGGCCCTCCAGACTGAATGACAGGTGTTTCGCTTCGGCCCGAATTCGGAAAAGGAGGATGAGGTCATTCATCAAGGCGTGAAAATCGAAGGATATCGGAAACAACTCCAGCCCGCCCGCCTCAATCTTGGACAATTCCAGAATATCATTAAGCAATGCCAGTAAATGTTCACCGCTGCTATTGATGACCCCCACCCGCTGCTTTTGACTGAACGCAAGGCTCGGATCGTGCTGCAACAGTTGAGAAAAACCAAGGATGGCATTGAGCGGGGTGCGAATCTCATGACTCATGTTGGCGAGGAACCGGCTTTTTGCCGTGTTCTCCTGCGTGGCCAGCGTGGCCAATTTACTGGCTCGAGCCGTAGCGGCTTCGAGCTGTCGGTTCGAAAATATCAAATCACGCTCCGTCTTCGCGCGCATCTCCACATTGACCAGCATTTGCGAGAAAAGCGAAAGGAGGGAAATTTCTTTATCAGTGTATGAATGGCGTTTCCGGACAGAATCAAATCCGACAAATCCGATGCACTTCGGCTCTGCAAGCATCGGAACAGCAATCAGGCTTTTGATGCCCTGAGGCTCCAGAATTTGCCTCAGGTTACCTGGCGGCAAGGCGCCGACATCTTCAATATACATGTAGTCGCCATTTTCGTGAGCCTTAACCCATTCCGGTATCATGTCCAGGGGAACTTCCTTCAATTGCTCAATTTGCGGCTCGATATCCGAGTTGCACCATTCAAAGGTATTTGAAGTGATCCTCTTTTCAAAGTCATACCTAAACACATAAGCCCTGTCCGCAGAAACAAATTTTCCCATTCTTTCCAGGGACAACTGGATCGCGGCGGGCACAAAGGTTAACGGGATATTAATATATTGAGAGGACAACTCCATCAGGAGCTTCTGCATTTGCGCAATATCGGTTAGCGAGGCTTCCGCCTGCTTCAGGGCAGTGAGGTCGGCCATCACGGTCAGAAACAACTTCTGCCCTTGATTTTCAATGATTTCGCCGGAGAATATTCCGTCGACCAGTGCGCCGGTTTTATCCCGGATCTTTACCTCCCTTCCGGCAATACGACTCCGGCTCGCCAGTTCGCGCTCCACACCCTCCTGTGCCGCTCCCTCTGCAAAGAGGTTCAATTCAGCGGCGGTCCTGCCAATCACCTCATCATAGGTATAGCCCAGCCGTTTCAGGAAGGATTCGTTGACATCGATGAATCTGCGATCCGGCATCGAACTGACGGCCATAAGCGAGGGATTACTGCGGAACATTTTTTCAAACTTCTCCCTGGCCTCCTGTTGCACCGACATGTCCTTGGAAATTCCAAAGACACAATCTTGCCCATTCCACTTACCAAACCACACGCGAGTTTCCACGGGAAGGTGTCTGCCATTTTTAGTCTGCAACGGAAGCGGACAAAACGATCTCTCCGCCCGGAACATGGCTCCAAAAATGACTTCAGCCTCCTTGCGGTATACCTCAGGATGCAAATCGAGAATTTGCATGCCTTGCAGTTCTTCGCTGGAGTAGCCCAACAGGCGACTAACGGACGCATTAGTAAATAAAATGCGCCCGTCGGGTGAGCCAACAACAATCAGGTCATCAACAGTCTGGAAGAACATGCGGAAGTTATTCTCACTGGACTTCAGTTTATCTTCGAGCCGTTTTGGCTGGGTCACATCCCAGTTCGTGCCGATCATACGAAGCGGACGGCCCGAGTCGTCGCGTTGCACATGCGCCAAGGCGCGGATATTACGGGTGGCACCATCCGACCAAAGGACACGGAACTCCGTATCAAATTCCTTTTCGCCGCGAAGCGCCATCTGAATCTCCAAATCCCCCTGTTCCCGGTCATCCGGGTGCAACCCCGCCTGCCAGGCCGGATAGGCCCCGATAAATTTATCCGAAGTGATTCCGTAGAGCCTATACATCTGGTCGTCCCAGACCAGGATGTTGTTAACGACGTCCCAATCCCAAATCCCCACGTTGCCCGCGCGCGTGGCAAGCGCCAGTCGTTCAGAAACATCACGCAAAGCCGTTTCGGCTTTCTTGCGCTCGGTGATGTCAGTGATAATCGAATGCAGGAGCATTTTCCCCCCGAACTGAATCCGGCTTGAAGACACTTCCACATCCTTCAGGGAGTTGTCGGCCAAACGGTGCTGAAACTCAAAGAGTTTGCCCTGTTCCAGCGGAACGGAAGCCATTCTCTTCCCGACTTCCGGCGCAGGAAGGAGGTTGATGTCGGTAATCCGCATAGCCAGAAACTGCTCTCGCGGGTAGCCATAAAACCTCACGGCCGCGGCATTGGCATCAATGATCGCGCCATATTCGGGATCCACCAGGAGCATGATCGCTGAATTATTGGCAAATTGATTGCGGTATGATGTTTCGCTCTCCCGTAATGCCTCCTCCGCCTGTATATGCTCGGTGATATCGATCACAAAAACGGACACACCTGAGATCGCACCAGCCGCATCGCGAATGGGGTTGTAATGGTTTTCATAATGGGCACGAAGGAGGGAGGGATCACCGTAATCCTCCACCATAAGCAGGGACTCACCGGTTAAGGCGCGGTCGAAATTGCGTTTGGCCTTCTCTCGGTCCGGAAGACTGGTAATGACGTCCAATGCACTCTGCCCCATGGCAATCTCCACGCCCCATATTTCCCTCATCATCTCCGCATGAGAGCTGGTAAATTCCGTATAGCGATAGGCTCTATCCAAAGAAAAAATAATGATTCCCTGCGGGCTCTCCAAGATCGACGTAAGTAAGGCTATCTTTTGCAGCAAGGCCGCATCGGCTTCTTTCCGGGGCTCTTCTGCTGGCGTGCTTTGATACATATAATCACACAATCTTCATTTTTCTTTATTATGTTCACAGTTTACCAGGCCTGTCGAGGCTTCAATAAAGACGTCCTGAAGAATCTCCGAATGCCCCGGAAAGCCTCAGACTACAGGTTCATTGCCGATTTCCCTGTCGCTTCAGATGTTCGAAGAAAAGCCCAATGATTCCCAGGACGATAATGCAAAAGCTAATGGTCATAATCGTTTTCGAAAATTGGTAAGGTAAAATCTCGGTCACAACCATTAGCAGAACTCCCAAGCCGATCAATAATCCTGATACAACTTTCCTGCCGTTTCGGCTTGCCCAAGTATAGCGTCTGTACACCTGATGCCCGTTCATGTCATTCCCTCCCTCTTTTGAAAATCGTCGTGGATTCTTCACCGGCCACGCGAAGCCCGTCACTCGGTGCAGGAAGCAGTACCCCTCGAATGCCCGCAACGTCACGTTCGAGGCCGGCGTGTTCGTATCCCCAGCATTTTACTGCGGGTGATCTCCGCAAAATATTTTCGTGAGTCCTTCCATAAGCGCATGTTCGGTTTGGTGAATCCTAAGTGCTTTTCCCTCGCGACTACTATCGGCAAGTCGGAAGCCGCACGGCACGCCCTGTCTGTCAGAACAAATCGATATCGTCAGATAGTCAATTCGTGATGGATATTCATGTCGCTTGCAAATAATCCAGCTCTTGTGTTTTAGTTCAAGACTATCCTTAATGTCGATTACCCGAACGGTAAAGTTTCGGATAAACAAGCAACGTTTTCCGTAGAATTTGTCTCCGACTTGATAAAGATAACCTCTTATATGTTTGTCCCACTTTCGAAAACACTCCCGGTATAATTTACGACGATGGCGATCCTCTGCGGATTTCTTTGTGAAATGGCTGTATTCGGAAGGTATCATATTCATCCAGCCAATATTTGGGTTCATGTTTTTCACATTCGTGCTCCTTTGAATCCTTTACGCAAGAGAAGTTTGCATCGAATTCATTGTCAGGTTACTTGATACCAACTTTGCATTATTTTGTATGTCAGCCAGGGTGCTTATTTTTGTGTAGGGAATGCCTTACGGAAATGGTATTTTGCAAGGCATCACTTTTCTTTTCGGGGTCCTTCGCGTCTCCGAGGTAAACTTAATGCAAAGAATCAATACCATGGCAAAAAAAAGGATTCTGGTGGTGGACGACCATCCGCTGACTCGCAAGGGCTTATGCGATGCGATCGGGACACAGCCAGACCTCATGGTGTGCGGAGAAGCGGAAGCATGGCGTCAGGCACTGAAATTGATTCACGC